>NZ_JBQSVT010000011.1:0-120374 GCF_052376555.1 Specibacter sp. AOP5-B1-6 | reverse complement strand
CTTGGGGCCGTGGCAACACGATTCACCGGATTTGCATGACCAAGCCCGCGTTGTGGGGCGGTTCAGGGGCGGGGCCGGCCCGGATGTCACCTTGTGTGTGACCGGCCATCAGCAGGGCAGGCAGCAGACAACACTGCGGGGCCGCGCACGTCAAGACATGGTGTCTCGACCGGCAGAGCCCGGCAGTGTCGGAAGGCAGTTTTGGCGTTCGGAATGGCGCGCGGTGGCAGCTTTTGCCACAGTGGTGTTGAGAAGCGTCCGAATGGAGGGCCTGGAGTTGCCTCGAACTACGATTCCGGCGCGTCAGCCATGGCCCGGCCGCGAACCCGGGATACATGGTCAGTCATCATGGCCGCGGCAAGGGCCGGATCCCCTGCCTTGAGGGCATCGAAAACTGCATGATGTTCGGAAATTGCGTGGTCGGCATCGGTGATGCCGATGCCGCCAAACAAGCGAAATCGCTGAACCTGGCCACCCAGGGCGTTGTAGGCGGCAAGCATGAACGGATTGCCGGCATTTTCCGCAATCAAGCGGTGAAAAAGCTCGTCGGCATCAAAATAGTCGCGAAATTCGGCAAACGAGGGCCCGCGTGGTGCTGTCTCCAAATCACGGATTGACTGTTCCAGCGCAACCAGGGTCTCCGGCGTCATCCGCTCACAGGCCAGTTTGGTTGTCACGGGTTCAATGGCGAGCCGGGCTTCCATCAACAAGGCAAAATCCTCGGAGGAGAACAGGGGCGCCACCTTGTAGCCCTTGAGCGCGACCCTTTGCACCAATCCGGTGTGTTCCAGCCGCGCCAGCGCCTCCCTGACAGGGGTCGGCGAGACCTCCAAATCCCTGGCAGTCCCATCAATGCTTACCGAGGCACCAGGCTGCAGGCGCCCATCCATGAGGGATTCCAAAATTTCATCATAAACATGATCCGCCAGCACTTGGCGGTTGATGGCATGGGATCCAGGCAAAGGCTTCATGGTATCAAATCCTATAGGATTCTCGAGTGCTGGGCGGAAACAGGGCGAACAGTCCCGAATTTACAGCATGGACGGCTCCTTTCCTGACGTCCGCCACGCTGTGGCCGTCCGCTGGGAGGGCACATAATCGAATTACGCCCCGCGCCCGCGGAAGCATGAAAGAATGAATTTTAAACATTATGACAGCCAGCACAGCTTTTCATCGCGAGCAGCACCAGGACGGCGACACGGACCAGCCATCCCCTGCTGCCAAGCCCACACGCCAGATTCCGGACATGCCGCGCAGGTACTTCTTCCTCACAATGGGCGCCGCTGCTGCAGCCACGGCATTTCAGGCCAACATCACGGCAGACGCCCGGCTTACCGAGCGCACCAAATACCGCATCACGACGCCGGACAACGAGGAAAACAAGACCGCGGCGCTGAGGTTCCCGGGCAGGACCTGGTATTTGCTGGGCGGTTTCCGCGTCAGCTACCGCGACGCCGGTCGCAAATTGGAAGCCCTGCAACCGGCCATGAACCAACGCGCGTCCGCCTCCTACATTGGCTACTCCAACGAGGGCATCGACATTGCCCAGTTGTTCATCGCCATCCAACGCGACGTATATGAACGCAAGATCGACACCGTCTACTTTTACGGGGACAGCTTTGGTGGCATGGCCGCCGTCGTGCTCGCGTCCCTGCTGACGCAATCAGGCATCCACGTCACGCTGATTGTGATGGGCTCAAGCCCCAGCAATGTGTCCGACACCCTGGACCCGGGCAAGGAATACATCTCGCTGGCGGGCAGGATCGTCCCCTATCTGGGCCTGCTGGGCCGCCTGGGTGCTGGAATCTGGGGCGGGCTGGCCAACCCCAACGGCCAGGGCATGTACCAATCGGCCCGCAGCGGGATCTCCAGTTCGCTGAATCCGAACAACAACTCACTGATTCTAAGCACCACCCAGGCCACATTCCTGCAGGCCTTCCCGCGACAGTACGACGGCGGCGTTCCCGCCACCACCGGGATCGGACTCATCTACGACCCCGACGACTTCATCGTCAATGCTTCTTCTGCAATCCGCGGCTGGGAGGCGCTTTTGCCGCACAATCCGCATTTTGTGTACGACGTCCCGAACACAGGCCATGCCAGCCCGGAGATCCATCCCGACGTCTACCAGACCGCCCTCACTGTCGTGCTGGACAAACTCGATCCGCCACCGTTGACGTCCAAGCCCGTGCAGCCGATTTTCTAGCTGCGACGGACGCGGTTTGCTTGGCGGCGCGGAAGCAGCGGCCGGACGTAGTTCCACCCGGGATGGCGACATTTCAGAGCCCTGGACGGCCAGGTCTCAACGGCGCTGGGTTTGCGCCAGCAGTTCCTCGAACGGCAGGGAGGTCATCTTGTCGAGTTGATGCTGCGCCCGCTTGTCCTTGTGGTTGCCCGGCACCACCCGCGGACCGTCAGCCGGGGCGGGCCCGCTGGAAGCGGACGGGGAGGCATTGCTGCCAGCCGCCGTCGTGCCTTGCTGTGCAGCAGCTGCCGGGGAAACGCCAGCTGCCAGGACCGCTGCCAGTTCCGCGGCGCCCTGCCCAATCCGGCGTTCCAGCGTGTTGGTGCCGGAGCCGCCCCAGTCCTCGGGCGAGGCGTAGATGGCGGTGGGCATGGTGTGGGCGCGGAGGTAGCTGAACAGCGGGCGGATGGCCAGGTCCAGGACCAGCGAGTGGCGCGGGGAGCCGCCCGTGGCACCGAAGAACACGGGCATGCCGTCAAGGAACTTGGGGTCGAGCACGTCGAAGAACGACTTGAACAAGCCCGAGTAGGAGGCGCTGAAGGTGGGCGTCACGGCAATCATGGCGTCGGCTTCCTCTACGCGGCGGACCACGGCGGCCAGTGCCGGGCCCGCATAGCCGCTCACCATGTTGTTGGCGATGTCGGTGGCGTAATCGCACAAGTCAATCACGTCGAGGACGGCACTGATTCCCATGGCCGACAGGCGCGCCAGGACGTCGGCGCCCATCTGGTCCGCCAGCATGCGTGTGGACGATGGAACCCCAAGACCGGCCGACACGACCACTACCTTTTGTTGCACAACTACCCCTCCGGGACTCTCCAGCATTTCATGCGTTTGCATCTACTGGGGTCAACTTGTCGGGGCGGGAAGTTATTCCCAGGGTTCCCGGCGCGCGTGCGGGCCTCTGAGCGGGGGTGGATTTCCAACGTCGTCCGCGGACGGCTGCGCGCCGGCCCACCGAGGGACGGCGCCGGCACGCCTAGCCTTGCGTCCCGCCGGCTTGCGCCCCGCCGTCGGCCGCGTCCTTGGCAGCAGTGGCGGCACTGTGGTGGGCGATGACGGGGTGCGCCCCGGTGTACCCGTCGCGGGACGCCGCGATCTCGTTGATCCGCCCGCGGCTAAGGTACCAGCCGACGATCAGGGCCGGGATGATGACAACGATGGAGGCGATGGTCCACGTGCCGACGGGACTGTCGAACGCCATCAAAACCAGCACGGCCAGCAAGAACGCCAGGGTCAGGTACCCCGTGTACGGCGCGCCAATCATGCGGAACGCGGGCCGGATGGCCTGGCCCTTTTTCGCCAGCCGGTACAGGGCCAGCTGGCACAGCACAATCATGGCCCAGGAGGCGATGATGCCCAGCGCCGCCATGTTCAGCACAATTTCAAAGGCCTTCGCCGGGACCACCGCGTTCAGGATGACGCCCAGGAACGCGACCGCGGCCGTGAGCAGGATGCCGCCATACGGCACACCGCGGCTGTTCAGCTTGGCCGTGAACTTCGGCGCCGAGCCGGACAGGGCCATGGAGCGCAGGATCCGGCCGGTGGAGTACAAGCCCGCATTCAGCGAGGAGAGCGCCGCGGTGAGCACCACGAGGTTCATGATCGAGTCGATGCCCTCGACACCGATGGACCCGAAGAACGTCACGAACGGGCTCTCCCCCGCCTTGTACGCCGTGTACGGCAGGAGCAGCGAGAGGAGCACCAGTGAGCCGACGTAGAACACGGCGATGCGGATGATGACGGTGTTGATGGCCTTCGGCATGACCTTTTCCGGGTTCTGCGTTTCCCCGGCAGCCGTGCCGATCAGCTCAATGGAGGCGTAGGCAAACACCACGCCCTGCATCACCACGACAACCGGCAGCAGCCCGTTGGGGAAGAACCCGCCGTTGTCCGCGATCAAGCTGAAGCCGACCTCCTGCCCCGCCACCGGGGTGCCGAAGATGACAAAGTAGGTGCCCACCAGCAGGAACGACACCAACGCCACCACCTTGATCAGCGCAAACCAAAACTCCATCTCGCCAAAGACCTTCACGGAGACAAGGTTCAGCCCCAGCACCAGCAGCAGCGCGCCCAGCGCCCACATCCACTGCGGAACCCCGCCGATCCACGGCACATACTTGGCGAAGAAATGCATGTAAAGCGCGACGGCGGTGATGTCGACAATCGCTGTCATCGCCCAGTTGAGCCAGTACAGCCAGCCCGAGACGAACGCGGCCTTTTCCCCGAAGAACTCCCGGGCGTAGGACACGAACGAGCCCGACGACGGGCGGTGGATGACGAGCTCGCCCAGTGCCCGCAGGATCAGGAATGCAAAGAAACCACAGATGGCGTAGCTGAACATCAGCGCCGGGCCGGCCCCGGCCAGGCGCCCGCCTGCACCCATGAACAGCCCGGTGCCGATGGCCCCGCCAATGGCGATCATCTGGATCTGGCGGGATTTCAAACCCTTGTGCAGCCCAGCGTCCTCTGCGGTCAACGCGGCGCTGGGCAAATCTTGAACTAAATCAGAGGTTTCGGTTTTTTCCTGCTGGTGCATGCTTGAAATCCTTTGGTGAAGGTGCGGCCGGCACCATTGCCGGCCGCAGTGTGGTGGCGCGCGGCAGCCTAGTCGCCGAGGTTGGCGAGGTGTTCTGGCCGCAGCAGTTCATTGAGCTGGTCTGCGGTGAGCAGCTTGTGCTCCAGGACGAGTTCGGCCACGCCGCGTCCCGTGGCAAGTGCCTCCAGCGCGATCTTGGTCGACACCGAGTAGCCCAGCACCGGATTCAGGGCTGTGACGAGCCCGATCGAGTGCTCGACCTGGGCCCGGAGCTTGTCCTCGTGGGCGGTGATGCCCTTGATGCATTTGTCGGCGAGGGTGGTGCAGGCGGCTTCCAGGTGGCGCATGCTCTTGGTCAGGCTGTGCACAATGACGGGTTCAAAGGCGTTCAGCTGCAGCTGTCCGCCCTCGGCCGCCATGGTGATGGTGACGTCGTTGCCGATGACCTCGTACGCCACCTGGTTCACGACCTCGGGGATGACCGGGTTGACCTTCCCGGGCATGATCGAAGATCCGGCCTGGACGGCGGGCAGCGTGATTTCGCCAAATCCGGCGCGCGGCCCGGAGGAGAGCAGGCGCAGGTCGTTGCAGATCTTGGACAGCTTCACGGCCACGCGCTTGAGCACGCCGGAGAGGTGCACGAAGGCGCCGACGTCCTGGGTGGCCTCGATCAAGTCCACGGAGGTGGTCAGCGGCAGCCCGGAGATTTCCACCAGGTGGCGGCAGGCCAGTGCGGAGTAGCCCAGCGGTGCGTTGAGCCCGGTGCCGATGGCCGTGGCGCCGAGGTTGATCTCGTGCACGAGCAGCGTGGATTCGGCGAGGCGAGCCCGGTCCTCCCCCATTGTGACGGCGTAGGTGTTGAATTCCTGGCCCAGGGTCATGGGCACGGCGTCCTGCAGCTGGGTGCGGCCCATCTTCACCACCGTCCGGAACTCCACTGCCTTCGCGGCAAACGCGTCGCACAGGTATTCCATGGCACCCACCAGCGATTTCGCCGCGAAGATCGTGGCGACGTTGACCGCTGTCGGATATACATCGTTGGTGGACTGGCTCAGGTTCACGTGGTCGTTCGGGTGCAGGAACTGGTACTCACCCTTGTTGTGGCCGAGGATTTCCAGCGCCCGGTTGGCAATGACTTCGTTGGCGTTCATGTTCGACGACGTCCCCGCACCGCCCTGGATGACGTCCACCACGAACTGGTCGTGCAGTTCCCCGGCGATGATCTCCTGGCAGGCGGCGATGATGGCGCCGGCGCGGACGTCGTCCAGCAAACCGAGCTCGTGGTTGGCTTGCGCGGCGGCCTGCTTCACCATGGCCAGGCCGTTGACCAGGTGGGTGTTGTAGCTCAGCGGCGTGCCGGTGATCGGGAAGTTTTCCACGGCACGCAGCGTGTGGACGCCCCAGTAGGCGTCAGCCGGGACGTCGCGGTCGCCGATCAGGTCGTGTTCGCTGCGGTGGGTTGCCGTTGCGGTTGTGGGGAGCGGGTCGGAAACGGGCGTGGTTGACATGGTCTCGGGCATGGTTCTCCTTGTTGGTGGGGCGCTCCGTTGCGCCGGTGATGGGCGTGGTTAGTTTGTTGTCGGCAGGCCGCGGAGTTCGCCCACAGGGCGGCCGCCGCCGAAGACCGGAAGGT
Source organism: Specibacter sp. AOP5-B1-6 (assembly GCF_052376555.1). NCBI lineage: Bacteria > Bacillati > Actinomycetota > Actinomycetes > Micrococcales > Micrococcaceae > Specibacter > Specibacter sp. AOP5-B1-6. The sequence goes on along the minus strand of NZ_JBQSVT010000011.1, from coordinate 113,957 downwards.
TGTTGAAGGGTGCAAGCAGTGCCGGGTCAACACCCAGGGCCAGCAGGGCCGGGACGGCAGCCGGCATGCGGGCGCGGTCCCCGCCGTCGGAAATCTTCAGCGCCACGGCGCTGCCGTCGGCCAGGGCGACGAGCTGGATGCCCTCAAAGCCGTCCTTAGCGAGCAGCCCGGGCACTGCCTCCATGAGCGTCGTGACATCGCGGCCGTGTCCTGCCACCATCTCGGGGTGGGCGCGCATGGCGTCGGCCACCCGCCGTTCCGGTGTACCGGGTGCGGCGGTGGCCATGCGGCTGAACGCGCGGGCCATGCCGGTCAATGTTAGCCCGAACACTTCCGTGCCGCAGCCGTCGGTGCTGACGGCGGTGATGGCTTCGCCGGTCAGCTCGGCCACGGTGTCGCGGATGAGGGCTGCGAGGGGGTGATCCGCGTGCAGGTAGGTCTCCAGCGGCCAGCCGTTTTTAACGCAGGTGGCCAGCAGTGCGGCGTGCTTGCCGGAACAATTTTGTGCCAGCTGCGTAGGGCCGTGCCCGGCCCGCAGCCAGGCTTCGCGTTCGGCCACACCGTAGGGCAGGTCCGTGGAGTTGCCCAGGTGTTCCGGCGCCAGTCCGGCGTTGGCCAGGATCTTTGCTGCGGTTTCCTGATGTGCTGTGGCGCCCGAGTGGCTTGCCGCGGCCAGCGCCAGCTGCTCCGTCGGCAGCTCGAGGCCGGCACGGAGCATGGCCACGGCCATCAGCGGTTTCAGCGCGGACCGGGGGTACATGCGGGCGGCGGGCTCCCCGCGCTCGAGGAGGGTCCCGCCGTCGTTCTTCAGGGCAATCAGTGAGCCGTAATGGACGCTCTCGACCAGCTCCCCGCGGGTTTGCACGGCGAGCGGGGCGTGGGCGGGGAAATCGTTGTTCGTCATGCCTGTTTTTCTCCCATGATCTGGCTGAGGGCGGTGTCGACGGCGGACAGGTGGACGGCCATGGCGCGGCCGGCCTCGTCGTTGCTGCCGCGGTCTATGGCGTCGAGGATGGCGCGGTGCTCGATGTCCGACTGGCGTGCCCTGCCCGTGATGAGGTTGATGGTTTCGGACTGGTTCACCATGGCGTCGCGGATGTCATTCACCACGCTCTCGAACACGCCGTTGCCGCTGGCGCGGGCAATGGCGGCGTGGAAGGCGGCGTCCAGGCTGACCCAGATTTCGGGGTCGTCCTCGTCGGCCATGAGCTCCACGATGCCGCGCAGTTCCTCGAGTTGTTCGGCGCTGCGGCGGATGGCGGCAAATTCGGCGGCCGGCACCTCGATGTGCGGACGGGCCTCCATGAGGCTGCGGGCCGAGAACTGGCCCAGGACCAGGTCGCTCGAGGCACGGCTGGCAACGACGAAGGTGCCCTTGCCGGTTTGGGTTTCCGTCAGGCCGAGCGCGGTGCACGAACGCAGGGCTTCGCGGATCACCGAGCGGCTGACGCCGTACTGGCCGGCCAGGGCGGTTTCGCTGCTGAGCTTGGCACCGATTTTCAGCTCGCCATCCTCGATGGCGGAGCGGATGGCCTTGAAGACGGCTTCGGCGGCACTGACGCGGACAATCTGGTGCTGTCCGGCTGTCCAGTTGTCTGACAGGTTCATGCTTGAAACTATGGCACGGCTCACAGCGGCCTGTCAAAGCCCCCTCCCCAACCCTCGCGCACATCACGGGCGGTTCCCTGCGACGCTCTCGCAGCAATGGGGCATTAATTCGGAACGCTCCTGCAGATATGGGCGCTCACCTCGCACCTTGCCCACCGGGAGGGAAAGCGTTCGCCGAACGTGCGCCCGGATCGCAGGAGCGTTGGGGAAAACAGGCCCATATGTGAGCGACGGCTGATAGGGGCTGGGTGGCTGGGGCCGGGGTGGCGGGTTAGTGCATGCTGAACTGGTATGCCTCGGGGAGGTCCTCACCCGGGCACACCCGGCGCCACAGCTCGGCGATTGAGTTGGCGCCCTCACGCATGTCGGGCACCTCAATCCCGGCCCTGAGGATCGCGGCCGCAGCGTCGCCGTCCTCGGAGCCTGCGAGCGCCCGCGCCTGCAGGAAGCGAACCCGGCCCAGCACCGTCACAGCCTCAGCGGCACCGGAAAGCAGGCCCAGGGCAAGGTCGGGGCGCCCGTTGTCGAGTGCCAGCGTCATGGTTTCAATGAGCAGGTTGCGGCTCCCCGGCTCCAGAGTGCAGGCCATGGCGCACTCGGACAACCCGCCGGCGGCATCCCCGGCAGCCAGCAGCGCCAATCCCAGTCCACGGTGGGACAGTGCCCGGCTCCGTGCGCTCAGCTCAGCGCCCGCGGCAAAAGTGCCCTCCAATGCCTGACGGTACAAAGTAGCGACAACGGCCAGGTCCCCGGCAGATGAAGAAGCCCGCGCATGGATCATGACGGCGTGGTGGAATGCGCCCTCGGCACTGACGTTGCGACCGGCCGTGAGCAGGTCCTCCCAATCAACGCCCCGCACAAACGACCCCGCCCCGCCAAACGGCTGGCTCGGAGCCTGCGCAGCAGTTGCCTCAAAGGGCTTCTCCACTATGCCCTCGTTCGCAGTCAGCAACTCAAGCCATGGCGCTTGGTCCGCGGTCAGCGTTTCAACGCCAAAGGGCGTGCCGGTCTCGTCGATCCAGTCGGTCTGGGAGTGCTGGCGGCGAACGCGTTCCAAAGCACCCCAGCCGTTGCCGGCCACGACCATTTCGGCAGGCGGCAGATCGGCCCAGCGTCCGGCGTCGGACAGGGCATCAGATATTGCCTGCTCCGGCACCAGCGCCTCCACCCGCTTGGCCGCGTGTGTCACAGTCTCGGGCCAAGATCCGGCGGCGAGCGCCGGATCAAGTGCCGCGTTGCCGTAGGCCTCGACCCACTGCCAGCTCGCACCGGCGGGCATGGGCACGTGCTCAAATTGGGTTTGCGCCAGGCCGGCCTGGATCTCGGCGTACCGGCGCGGCTCGCCCCCAAGATCGCTCCCAGGCTCGCCGGAGCCCGACGGCGTGAGCCACTCCTGCCAGCGGTGCCCGCCCACATTCTCGCCCCACACGAACAATTTTCGGCCCCGCAGCTGAGGCGAGGAAATGAGCGCAAGCCCGTCTCCGGCGTCGTCCGCGGCAACCTCCCACCGCCGCTCCTCCGGCGCAATATCGAAGAAGAAGTCCACCGCCTGCGCATTCTTCACCGGGAAGGTGCAGTCGCTGCCGTGGAAATTCGTGGGATCCACGCGCGCCATGGAACCGTCGTAGTCAGTGGCGTAGGCGTGCGCCGCCGGGGCGATCACGCGCGTGGCCGGTGTCTGCGGGACGGCCGCATTGGACCACCAATACATCGGGACGGTCTTGTCGTTGGGATTGCGGATGCGCACGGCCGTGAACACCACCTTCGACTCGGCCGGCAGCCACGCGTCGAGCTGGAACACCACCTCGCGCAGCCTGTCGAACTCCCACATGCGCAGCACCTCCTGCCCCTCCGGCGTGCGCACAATGGCGGTGTGCAGCGGCACTGCGGTGGTCGGCGAATGCCCGCGCGTTCCAATGTTCCACTCGATCCCGCCGGCAAACCAGGCATTGCGCAGGGCCAGGTTGGCGAATTGGATGCGGTCCTGGGTGTGCAGCAGCGCCTTGCCGGTGGCCTTGTCGGTGAGCTCCCACAGCCGCCCGCCCAGCTGGGGCAGGAACGTGGCCTTCACCTGCGCATTCTCAAGCACGACGGCGGTCAGTTCCGTTGCGCTGCTCTCCCTCGAGTAGTCGTCTTGCATGGGGTAGGGGTAGATGTTGCTGGCCTTCCCCCACCGCACGCCGGCGGAAATCTCCTCCGGGATGTCATTGCCCACCGTGTAGGGCGGTTCCAGCAGCGACTGGACCGAAGGCAGCGGTGAGTCTCCGCCCAGCTCTGCCAGCTCAAGGGTTCGGGTGGTCAGCGTCAACGTCGACTCGGTGGTCATGCGGGATTCCAATCACGGTCGGGGCAACAGAAAACTGCGAAGATTCGGTTGTTGCGAGCCTATCGGATGGGGTGCGGAACGGAGCGAGACCACCGGCGCGAACCGCGCTTCAACGAGGCAAATGTTAGTATTATGAATAGAACAAGTCCCGTTGCCGGGGCGCGACCGAGGGGGACATTTTGTCTGTAAAGGCCAGCCAGCCTGACACTGCAACGGTGAAGACCAGGGCGGCGCCGCTGCTTATTGCGGCTCCTGCCGGCTTGCTGATCCTGAGTATCGTCCTGTACCTGGCTCTCCGCCCGCTGATGCCGGGCCACATTGCCAGGCACGTTGGGAATGACGGCGTTGGGTACAGCTCCACCTCCCTCATCATGGCCGCCATCTTCGCGGCCGCTATTGTCCCGTTCCTTATTGGTTGGGTGCTGGCCCGGGGGTTCTTCCGCGACAACCACTGGCATCCAATCCAGAAGGCCGTGGTTGTCTGCTTCGTGTCCCTGGGATACGGCATCATCGGCGTGGCGCTGGCAACGATTTTCAGCACTGTGGGCCTCCATCCGGACGATGCCTCCGGAAACTCGGTGGCCATGGGCATGCTGGGTTTCCTGCTCTTGTTCACCGCAGCCGCCGTCGTGTATGTTGTGCTGCTCCCCCGGGCAGAGCCGGAACCTCTGGCCCAGGACGACTAGCACCCCCGACACGTGAAAGACCTCAGCGCCCTGACACTGTTCCAGACCGTCCCCACCGTCAGTCGCTGAACTCTTCCCACTATCAGGTCCCAAAAACTCACGACCCAAGAACTTTTTGAAGCTGGCGAAGGCCAATGCCGGCGTCATCATGGCCGCCGTGGGAGACGCCGCAGACTCGTAGCGCAGCTGACTAGTTTCGGCGGGCGACCATCTTCATGACGCTTGCGCGGCCGATCGCCGCACACGTGGCTGTCCATAAACTCAGCCAGAGCACGCCCATCGCCGAGTCGCCGTGAAAGAGCGCCGCAGCTATCAGCGCCATGACACCCCCGATGGCCAGCGTAAACCCCAGCACGTGGAGCCGCTGGTCACGCACGCGGCGCAGCGGTGCGGCGATCACGATCGCGAGCGGCAGTCCGATGATTGCGGCAACGGGAAATCCATACATCAGTGCAAAGGGCAGGAAATACCAGCCCGACATGATGTCCCCTGCGGACACGGCAACAGCCGTCGTCAAACCCAGACAAAACAACAGGAACGTTACGATCCAGCCAGTCAGCAGCGCGGGGGCTCCGTAGCGCATGCTGAAGCTGTCTTCCTTCGCCCACCTCGCGGCTTGCTGTGCGACTTGCTGTGTGCCGGGATCCGGCTGCGCGGCGCTTCCGGGGTCCGTCACGGCGCCACCGCCATGCCGTTCCGGCCGCCGCGGTGCGCACCGATGTCTGAGAGCGCGCCGGCGAGCTCCGGATGCTGCCAGGTGAACCCGGCGTCCCGCAATTTCCGGGCCGACACCCAGCGGCTCTTCAACACCAGTTCGGTTTCCGTGCGGATCAGCACCGCCCCGATTTTGAGCACCCAGGCTGGGGTGGGCAGCCCAAACGGCATGCGGTTTGCCTTGCGCACGGCCGCCATCAATCCGGCGTTGCTCACCACTTGCGGGGCGGCGATGTTGACCGCTCCGGTGATGCCGCGGTTTTCGTGCAGGAACAAGATGGCACGGAACAGGTCGTCAATGTGGACCCAGCTGTATTTTTGCCCGCCATCGCCCATGCGGCCACCCAGTCCCAGGCGCGCCAGGTTGGTGAACGGGCGCATGACCCCTCCCCCTGGCCCCATGACGATGGTGATGCGCAGTGGAATCCTGCGCGTTGTTGGGGTGGCCGCCGAGGCGAGCGTTTCTTCCCAGCCCCGTGCGACCTCGACGGAAAAGCCTGAGCCAAGTTCGCCGTCGTACTCATCTTGGGGCCGGTCCCGGGCATCGCGGTAAATGGTCCCGGTGCTTGCATTGAACCAGTCCCGGGGCGGGTGGGCGCAGGCGGCGACGGCGCGGCCCAGCTCGGCGGTGGTGTCACGGCGGGAGCGGACGATCTCGGCCTTGTTCGCCGGGGTGTAGCGGCAGGAGACGGATTTGCCGGCGAGGTTGATGAGCAGCTCCGCGCCGTCGAGCAGCGCGGTGATGGCCTCGGTGTTGCCCCACACGGCGTCGCCCGAGCGGCCCACGGTGCGGACCTGCCACCCGGCGGCGGCGAACTGGCGGCGAAAATGCCTGCCGATGAACCCCGAGGCCCCCGCGATGACGACAGTTTTCATGACTGCAGCCTTGCCTTGAGCGCCAACGCTTCCTCGACCATCGGTTTCACCACGGGCAGGCGCGAAAAGGACACCAGCTTGGCGATGAGCGGTGCGGCGCCGTCGATCAAGGTCCGGGTGCGCCGCTGGTCGCCGGAGCGGTCGCACACCCAAAACAGCACGACGCCCATGTAGGCCAGCCACAAAAGTTCGGGCAGCTGGGGGCGCAGGAACGCCGGAACCTTGGCGCCTTCAATGACCTCACTGAAAATTCCGACGGCGTCCTCCCGGGCCAGGCGCGATGTCTCGCCAAACGGGCTGACGGCCGACTGCGGAGGAAGGGCGCTGCCAATGAAGGCGCCGCCGAAGTCGTGGTACGGGGTGAGTGCATCCACTCCCGCATGCAGGGCAGCCTTGAGCCTGTCCCCCAAACCGCTGGCATTCGCCATGGCCGCCGATGCGGCGGCCCGCTGTTCGGCCACGGATTCGCGGTACAGCTCGAGGACGAGCTCGTCCTTGGAGGCGAAATAATAGTAGGCACTGCCAAGGGAAACGCCCGCCTCCGCGGCAATGGCGCGCATGGTGGTCTTGGCGAATCCCTTGGTGCGAAACATGCCCAGTGCCGTATCCAGCACGAGTGCCTTGGTTTGTGAGCTTTTGCTGTCCATGCGACGATCCCCTGACTTTCTGAACGTGTTCAATTACCAGTAAAGCATGCTTATTGAACGTGTTCAAATATTGGAAGTGGGTGCTGTCCCACGCTTACTGGCGGAACTCTCCGGCCTTAACGACCCCACGCACCCCGGAAGTGAGTAGCATCGAACTACTACGAGTCAGGTGGGTGGCGAGATGTTTGAGAGATTCACTGATCAGTCCCGGCGTGTTCTGGTGCTGGCCCAAGATGAGGCCCGGGTCCGCAACGACGATCACCTGGGTACGGAGCACCTCTTGGTTGGCCTCATTCTTGAAGGCACGGGCACTGCCTCGAAGGTCTTCAATTCCCTGAACATCTCCGTGGAGGGAGTCCGGGAGGAAATTGGGGTGATCGTTGGGGACGGACAGGAAACGGCAAACCCCATTCCTTTCACCCCGGACGCCAAAAAGGCGCTGGAACACTCACTGAACGAATCGAAGTTGTTGGGTCACAGCTACATCGGCACCGAGCACATCTTGCTGGGACTGATTCGCGGCGGCGAGGGAGTTGCCATCCAGGTGTTCGAAAAGCTTGGAACCAGCCCCAACAAGATCCGCCAGCGGGTCATACAGAACATGGGCGGCTACCGGAATGACGGGTCCGAAGACACCTGATTCCATGACCCGGAGCGCACGAATCCTTCCGCTTGGGAACACCGCGGGCTGGGAACCGCCTGCCCACCGGTTGACTCCGCGACTGGCCTTCCGCGCCATCAACGGAGCCCTGGCCTGGACCTGTCTTGAATTCATCCACCCTGCCACGGCATTATGAACCCATGAAGATTGAACTGACCCGTTTCCGGGTTCGCAAGGGTGCCAAGGCCGACGTTGACGAGTGGTTGCAGTTCCTCAACGCGAACGCCGGCGCAGTTCGCGAAACGCTCGAAGCCGAACAGATGTACGTCGAGACGATCTTTTCCGAGACGGTCAATGGCATCGACTACCTCTATTGGTACAGCATCCAGGGCGAACACGGTTCCAGCGTTGAGCAATCGGAGCATTGGCTAGATGAAAAGCACATGCATTACTGGCGCACTTGCATCGATGAAACCTTCCCCGCTGAAGATCTCACTCCACGCGTCACGATGATTCCGGAGCGGGTGGAGGCGTCCATGAAACCATTGGCAGCAGCGCCTGACGGTCAGCTCTCGGACCAGACTCCGAGCTCGTTTCCGCTGGGATCGCGGAAGTGAAAACGTCGCCCGCCCGGGAAGTCGTAGGGCGCCTCGGCCACCTCGCCGCCGGCGCTTAGGACGGCTTGTACGCTGGCCTCCAGATCTGACGAATAGAGCAAAACGAGCGGTCCCCCTGAACTCACCTCCGCGTCCAAGCGGAGACCGCCAACTTCCCTTCCCTCCGCCGCCCCCGTGCCTCGAATCCCGACGTATGCTGGCCCCGGGCCATAGTCGTTGAATGTCCACCCGAAGGCACTGCCATAGAACGCTTTGGCGGCACGGAGGTCGGCAACTCCAAGCTCGATGTAATCGAAGGTGTGGTGGGTGTGTGCAGAATTTTCGGTCATGCAAGGGATTCTACGGGCCGACCACAGTGACGTCTCAAACAGTGCCGGCGCCCGGCAACGCCAGGATCCTCCGCAGGGGTGCTCGCGTACGAGGGCGATGACGTTGTGGGAAGGGCCGCCGTGCACCCGCGCGTACTGATGCGGCGCGAGCTGCGCTGAGCGGCAGAACCGTTACCGGACTTTTCCTTTGCCGCTCATCCCAGCCGACATCGCGGCGCGAAGGATCTTCGTCCACGGTGATCGATGGTGCGTCCGGCCAGGCGAGGAACTGCACTCATTCTCCGCCAGATCCAGACTTTCCTCGATGAGCGCATCATGCAGGGGGCGGAAGAAGAGCGGCCAGGTAAACACCGCCGTTCCGCTCGGCGACATGGACAGCTCGTGCCGGAGCATCGTCGAGTTCTCTGACTGGCCGACGACTGTGAAGGCGTGGCGTCCGTTGAAACCTGCAGGTTTCGTGAACTGAAATTCAACCCGGCGACCGGGCTCGTAATGAGTCACGAAATACCGGACAGGTCCGTGGCCCCCGGCCGCACCCACACCGAGCGTGGCGTCCAGGCGCATGGCTGGCCACTGGCTTCGTGGCCACAGGCGATCGTTCTTGCCGGCGAGCGAATCGATCAGCATTCCCACTTCAACAACGTTGGCGGCAATTTCGCGCTCATGACGGTTATGGATCATGTCGCGACGCTATCGCTGATTCGCGCCCCGCGCGACCCGCCCACCCCGGAGAACCAAATGCGCCAGCATGCGTCGCTTACTCCGGGCGGACGGCAGTGAGGCAGAAGGGGTGCCCGGCAGGATCCAGCAGCACGCGCCATTGTTGGGGTGCCGGCTGATTCGCAGCTTGCGTTGCACCCAGGGCCACAGCCGCTTCGGTCGCCGATTCCACGTCCTGCACGGCGACGTCCAGGTGCATCTGCTGGTGTTGGGGACCTTCAGGCCACGACGGCGGAACGTAGGCGTCCACGCGCATCAACGTGAGCATTGGTCCGGCTCCTGCCAAGGCAATCACCCCGCGGTCGGGAGTGGCAAAAGCTTCCTTGAGGCCCAGAAGACCGGCATAAAAGGATGCCAGCAGATCCGCGTCGGGGCAGTCCAGGGAAATGGAGACAAGGTTTCCAACAGGTTTAGTCATGCCCCAAACTTACCGGCATATGCTCCAGCTACTCGGAGATGGAGGATTTCGATTGCGCTTCCAAAAGATCGGCGGTTTTCTCCGTCGCACTGGCGATCCGCCGCAGGGCACCGATCACACTGATGCTGGCGAACAGCACGACGAGAATCAAAATGACGAACAACCAGGTGGGATCCATCCGCACAATCTATCAGCCCACCGATGCGCAGCCGTGCTCCCAGCCGGGCCCACTGCGGGCACCACAGCCGGGAACGGCTACGTTCACCACATGAAAATGGCCGCGACCACCAGTGTCAGCTTCTGTACGCCGCGGCAATCAAGGCAGGGACGTCCCGACCATCCCACGTCAGTGTCAGTGCAGCCGCACGCGGAACGGACGTGTCCAACTCCTCCAGCCCCAATTCCCGCAGCACAACGAGATTCAACGGCCCGGCTGGAATGCTGGTGACTCCCGCGGTCGTGCGCGGAGCGCCAATGCTCAACTCCGGCAGTTCGACGTCGGACGTTCCGGTGCTGCTGAGCCGGGCCGTCACGGGCAGGCTCTCCAGCGCATCCCCCGCAACCAAATGCTCCGCTGCCTGCGGTTTGCCCGCGAGCAAGGCAGCCGCGAGTTCGCGCACGTAAACGGGGTCGGCCGTTGCGTCATACACCCAACGCCGGCCCAGAACCGAGTGCTCCATGGTGGTTATGAGGAAGTCTTCAGCCCCGACCAACGGCGCGCTCCGGTAGCTCAGCGGCACCTGATACGTCCCGCCGCCAACCCCCACCACATGCGTTTCCATGCCAACTTCGCCCGCCGGATCGTCAAAGCGAAACGCGCCCAGCCGAACCAGGGCCCCAACATCCCCGACAAACCACGGCTGGGCAGGCAGCCACCGGCTCAAAAGTTCGGACTTTGACGGACTGAGTTCTGCATTGTAAATAGTGGCCATGCCCCCAGCTTAGGGGCCACCCCGACGTGAGGACGGGCATTGCCACTCCTACGCGGCCTTCTTCCGGTAGGCGGCCATCGCAAAAAAGTACGCAACAACCAGAATGCCCACACACCAGGCAAGGGCCACCCAGATGTCTCCGCCCACGGGTTGCTGCCCCAGCAGGTTCCGGATCGTGTTCACAATGGAGGTCACCGGCTGATTCTCGGCAAACCAGCGCACCGGACCCGGCATGGTCTCGGTGGGCACGAACGCCGAGCTGACGAACGGCAGAAAGATGAGCGGATATGAGAAGGCGCTCGCCCCGTCCGCAGACTTTGCCGTGAGCCCGGGAATCACGGCGATCCAGGTCAGTGCCAGCGTCAGCAGCACCAGGATCCCAGCCACCGCAAGCCACGGCAGCGCACCAGCCCCGGATCGGAAGCCCATAATCAAGGCAACAAGCACGACGACGGCCACGGAGACCATGTTGGCGACAAGCGAGGTCACCACGTGCGCCCACAACACGGCGGACCGGGCAATCGGCATGGACTGGAAGCGCTCAAAGATGCCACTCTGCATGTCCAGGAACAGCCGAAACGCCGTGTAGGAGATGCCGGAGGCGATCGTAATGATTAAAATGCCAGGCAGCAGGTAGCTCACATAAGATCCGGAGCCGGTGTGGATCGCGCCGCCGAAGACATAAACGAACAGCAGCAGGAACGCGATCGGCATGATGGTTGTCGTGATGATGGTGTCCATGCTGCGTGTGACATGGCGCAGGGAGCGCCCCAGCAAGACGTTGGTGTCGGAGAGAAAATGCTTGCTCATGACGTTTCCTTGGTGGTATCAACGGCGTCGCCGCCATTGCCGCCGACGATGGCGAAGAAAACGTCCTCGAGGGTGGGTTGTTTTTCGACATACTCAACGGTGGCCGGCGGCAGCAGGGCCTTCAGTTCGGCCAAGGTGCCGTTGACGATGATGCGCCCCTCATGCAGGATCGCGATCCGGTCGGCGAGGTGTTCGGCCTCGTCAAGGGTCTGCGTGGTGAGCAGCACCGTGGTGCCGTGGCCGGCGAGTTCCTTCACGGCCGCCCACACCTCAATGCGCCCCTGCGGGTCGAGACCCGTGGTGGGCTCGTCGAGGAAGATGACCGGAGGATTTCCGATCAGGCTCATCGCAATGTCCAGGCGCCGCCGCATGCCACCGGAGTAGGTCGACACCTTGCGTGTGCCCGCATCGGTCAGGGAGAAGCGTTCCAGGAGGCCGTCGGCAATTTCGCCGGGTCCGTGAAGGTGCCGCAGCCTGGCCACCAGGACCAGGTTTTCCCGCCCGGTGAGGATCTCGTCGACGGCGGCAAACTGGCCAGTCAGACTGATCGATTCACGCACACTGCCCGGCTGGGAAGTGACGTCGAAGCCATTGACGGCGGCAGCACCGGCGTCGTGCTTCAAAAGGGTGGACAGGATGTTCACGATGGTGGTCTTCCCGGCGCCATTGGAGCCGAGGAGGGCGAAGATGCTGCCGCGGGCCACCTCGAAATCAACGCCGCGCAACACCTGCACGTCCTTGAACGATTTTTTCAGGCCCGCCACGGTGATGGCTGCGGCCGGGGACTGGTTGGTGATCATGGGCTGCCCTACATTTCCGCGTCCGGGATGCCGTTGATGGCGGCGATCAGGCGTTGGCGTTCCTTGTTGATCCATTGGCCCTCGGAGTAGTTCGCCAGGAACGTCTCGACGAACTCGACGGGTTCGGTGCCGACGATGTCGCGCACGGGGGTGCCGTCCACGGCGGCCTGTTCGAAAAGGTCGCCGAGGTCGTCGAGCATGGTGACCATGATTTCGCCGTTGGTGATGGAGCCGAAATACATCAGGTACCGCTCAATCGCCTCGACGGCGGTGCGGTAATTCGCGGGCAGCGCCTGGACGCGCGCCTTGTGTTCGCGGTATTGCTTCTTCTGCTCGAGTGATCCCGTGACCAGCTCGATCCATTTTGCCGCCATTATTTCGTGCCTCCTTCGCGGAGCTGTTCGAGCCGTTCGGCCACGAAGCCCCATGTTTTCCAAAATTCCTCAAGCTCTGCCCGGCCTTGATCGTTCAGCGAATAGACCTTGCGCGGCGGCCCCTTTTCCGAGGACCGCTTGACGACGTCGACCATCCCGTTGCGCTCGATTCGCACCAAAAGCGCGTACACGGTGCCTTCAGCGATGTCGTCAAAGCCCTTGGCCCGCAGTTGCGAGGTGATCTCATAGCCGTACGCGGGCTGGGTCGCCAGAATCGCCAGGACTATGCCCTCCAGGGTGCCTTTGAGCATCTCCGTCATTTGCTTCCCCATGGAAAACCTCCCTCCTACTTAGTGATGCTTACTACCAGTACATAGTAGCGTTAAGTAGCGAAGGTGCAACAGGACTTTGCGGGATGTTTCTGGATTTTTCAGGGAGGCCGGCGCCGAGGCTCGGGCGGGCGGGCTGCGGGGCCAGCGGGTTACGAGGCCAGCGCGGATTCCGGCGGAGCTTCGCCGCCGGTCCGCTTGAAGCCGTCCATGGACAGACCCAGCTCGGAGCAAATACGCAGAATTGTGAAGAACTCCGGGGACGGACTGCGGCCGGTTTCAATTTTCCGCAGTGTTTCCACTGAAACGCCGGCGCACAGGGCCACGTCAACCATGGTTCGTGCACCCCTCGCCACGCGCAGGGCTGCACCCAGCTCCTGCCCGCGCTTGATTTCTTCCGCCGTGAGCGGCACCCGTACCATGACACCCATCATACTACCGGTATAGTTATACCAGCAATGTTTTTACCGACTGGCGGAAAGGCCGGATCCCCATGATCGAACTGCACTCCATGAAAGTACTTGAAGAGATGAAGCCTGCGGGTGAGTTTGTTTCGTCAACACTCGCTGCCCTGAAGGAACGTGCTGCCGTCGGCGTGGACCTGATGGAGCTCAACAGCATGGCGCACGACCTCATTCGCGAGCGCGGGGCCACATCGTGCTACCTCGACTACGCACCGTCTTTTGGCTCCGGCCCCTTCGGCCACGTCCTGTGCACCTCGGTCAATGACGCGGTGCTGCACGGACTGCCGCACCCCTACCGGCTGCGCGACGGCGACCTGTTGACCCTCGATTTTGCCGCCAACGTGGATGGCTGGGTGGCCGATTCGGCCATCAGTTTCGTGGTGGGGGCCGCGAGTCCGGAGGATCTGGAGCTGATCGAGCTCACGGAGCGCGCCCTCGAGAAGGCCATCTCAGTTGCCGTGGTGGGCAACAAGATCGGCGACATCTCCTATGCCATTGGCAGCGTCGCCCGCGAAGCCGGCCTCAAGATCAACAAGCAATTTGGTGGGCACGGCGTGGGCCGCACCATGCACGGGGAACCGTTCGTCGCTAACGACGGCAGGCCCGGCCGCGGCTTCCCCCTGCAGCCCGGGCTCGTCATCGCCATCGAGCCGTGGTTCATGCGGGGCACCGACAAACTGAGGATGGCCGACGACGGCTGGACCCTGCACAGCGCCGACGGCAGCCGCACCGCCCATTCGGAACACACCATCGCGATCACCGGGGACGGGCCGCTGGTTCTGACACGCCCCGGATTCTAGCCACCGCCCCGCCGGGCCTGCAGATGATGCCGATGCTTTCGCGGCAACGGCATCATCTGGGCGTTCGGCGGGTGGGTGGAGTTCACCAAAGGCGAGCGTCCGGCAACGGGCTAGATGTCCAGGTGGGTGGGGCCGAACATCTTCAACAGCACGTCAACCACGACGACGTTCGGACCGTCGGCCGCGAAGGCCGCCTTGAGCGCGTCCCCCACATCTTCGGGTTTGACGCGCCGAGCCGGAACGCCGAAGGCCTCCGCGAGTTTCACGAAGTCCGGCCGGGCCAGCTCAGTGTGGGTGGCCTTGCCGAAGGTGTCGATCATGTACTCGCGCAGGATGCCGTAGCCGCCGTCGTCAACAATGAGCCAGGTGACCGGCGCATTGTGCTGCTTGGCCGTGGCCAGTTCCGAGATGGAGTACATGGAGGAGCCGTCGCCGGCAACGGCCAGCACGCGGGCCGGCCGGCCCAGGCGCTGCAGGCCGAGCGCTCCGCCAATGGCGGCCGGGAACCCGTAGCCCAATCCGCCGGCGCCCTGGGCGGAGTGGAATTCCCCGTCCTTGGAGTCCCAGCAGCTCCAGCCCCAATAGGCCGAGATGGTCATGTCCCAGAAAGTCTGCATGTCGGCCGGGACGGCGTCGCGGATGTCGTCCATGAACTGGCGTTCAAGGCCCAGGTCCTGCCCGTCGAGACGGGACTGCACCTTGGCGAGCGTGTCCTTGACGACGGCCTGCGGGGTGGCGCCGTGCCACTGTGCACGCTCACCATGGGGTTCAACCAGTGCCTCATCCAGCGCGGTCAGCGCCTGGCCGGCGTCGGCCCGGATGCCCAGGGCCGGTCGGTTGGATTCCAGCACGCGGGGTTCTGCGTCGATCTGGATGATGCGCCCGCGCGGCTCCATCGTGAAGTAGTTGCTCGACACCTCACCCATGGAAGAACCGATGACAACGAGCACGTCGGCGTCCTCCAGCACCTCGGTGACATACCTGTCCTCCATCCACGACTGCAGCGACAGCTCGTGGTTCCACGGGAACGCGCCGTTGCCGCCGGGCGTGCACACCACAGGGGCGTTGAGCTTTTCGGCGATCGCGAGCAGCTGCTTCTGGGCATGGCCGCGGCGCACGCCGCCGCCGGCCACAATGGCGGGACGTTCGGCGGCGGACAGCCATTTCACGGCCTCCCTGACCAGCTCGACGCGCGGCGGGTTGTCAAAGGGGTCGGCCAGCGCATCTTCGACGGCCGGAACGAAGATGAGGTCCAGCAGCACGTTTTGCGGCACTTCAATCCAGACCGGGCCCTGCGGGGAGGACACGGCTTCCGTCCACGCGTCCTGAATGGCAGAGGGGATGCCCGAGGCGTGCTGGATCAGGCGCTGGCTCTTTGTCACGTTGGCCGCGGAGGCTTTTTGGTCATCGAGCTGGTGCAGCATGCCCTTGCGGCGGGCGCCCAATCCCTCCAGCGGGATCTGGCTGGCCACAACAATCATGGGCACGCCCGTGGCATACGCTTCCTGCAGGCCGGCGAGGGCAGTGAGCGCCCCGGGGCCGGTGGACAGGAACAAGACACCGACTTCCCCGGTGGCCCGGGAGTAGCCGTCGGCGGAAAACGCCGAATTGTTCTCCACGCGGGACGAGACAAAATGCAACGGTGAGCGGCCGAGCGCATCGAACAGGCCCAGCGCGTGCTGGCCCGGGATGCCGAACACGGTTTTGGCACCCAGGGCGGTCAGTGTTTCAACAACAAGGTCGCCTCCGTTGCGCTGGATGTCGGCGGATTCCTCAACTGCAGCCATGTCGGTGTTCGTCATTTGGTGCCTCCCTCGGTGGTGGCGGTAGGCGCAAAGCCGGCCGGCCGACGT
Organism: Specibacter sp. AOP5-B1-6; assembly: GCF_052376555.1. NCBI lineage: Bacteria > Bacillati > Actinomycetota > Actinomycetes > Micrococcales > Micrococcaceae > Specibacter > Specibacter sp. AOP5-B1-6. The sequence goes on along the minus strand of NZ_JBQSVT010000011.1, from coordinate 98,053 downwards.
CGTTCTTCTGCATCAAGGGCCTGCGCGGCGTAACCGTTGGGAGCGCCAAACCTGTCGCCTGCAACATGGTTGTCGGCCATCAAGGTCACGAGCTCGAAGCCCACATGGCTGGCGGCGATGCCGGTGATTTCCGCGTGGTCATAGGCGGGGGCAACCTCCACGATGTCGGCGCCAACGAGGTTCATGCCACGGAAGCCGCGAATGATCTCGATGAGCTCACGGCTGGTGATGCCGCCGGCCTCGGGGGTGCCGGTGCCGGGTGCGTGTGCGGGGTCCAGGACGTCGATGTCCACCGAGATGTACAGCGGGCGTTTGCCGATTCTGTCGCGGATCTTGGCCACGGTTTCCAGCACGCCCTGGTAGTAGACGTCGGCGGCGGTGACGATGCCGAAGCCGAAGCGGTGGTCGTCGTCGAGGTCCTTTTTGCCGTAGAGCGGGCCGCGGGTGCCGACGTGGGAGATGGCCTCGGTGTCGAGAATGCCTTCCTCGACGGCGCGGCGGAAGGGCGTGCCGTGCGTGTATTCGGCGCCGAAATAGGTGTCCCAGGTGTCCAGGTGGGCGTCAAAGTGCAGCATCGCGACGGGTTCGCCGGCACGTTCGGCGGCGGCGCGCAGCAACGGCAGGGAGATGGTGTGGTCGCCACCGATGGTCAGCAGCTTGGAGCCGCCGGCGGTCAGGTCCAGCGCGTTTTGCTGGATGGTTTCAATGGCTTCGTTGATGTTGAAGGGGTTCACGGCCATGTCGCCGGCGTCGGCCACCTGGCAGTCTTCAAACGGGGAAACATCCCAGGCCGGGTTGTACGGGCGCAGCAAGCGGCTGGCCTCGCGGACGTGGTTGGCGCCGAAGCGCGCGCCGGGCCGGTAGGAAACGCCGCTGTCAAAGGGGACGCCCACGACTGAGACATCAGCCTTGGCGACCTGGTCCAACCGCGGGAGGCGTGCGTATGTTGCGGCGCCTGCATAGCGTGGGATTTGGGAGGAATCGATCGGGCCAAGATTGCCGTTGGCCTCGATGCGGAGCTCTTTCATGGATGTCCTCGTCTCTCAAAGGGATTCCCGGTGGCGCCGACACAGTAGATGTGCGTCACATCCGGACAGTTGTTCACCATCGTACAACTGTTGTTGCCCAATGGGAACCAAAAGTTTCGCAGGGGATACATTCCGCCGCATTGGGCGCCTCCGCGAGAGGGATCCCGGGGCTGCGGCCCCTCCCCTCGCCGCGAATCAGCGCCTGGCCTGCGAATCAGCTGTTGCCCAACAGCTGATTCGCGGCTTGGACGCTGATTCGTGGCGGCACCTCCCCACCGGGCAGCCGCGACGGCGGCTTGGACGCTGATCCGTGGCGGCACCTCCTGCTCGGGCCCAGCACCAGCCGCACGGCCGGCACCGCCTGCACGGCCTGCACCATCCACGTCCCGCCGCCGACAATTGGGCGTTAAGATTTCGTCAAGACCGGGGTCGCGGGGCCCCGGCCGGTGCTAGTCTCCATTAGCCGCCATAGAACGGCGTCGAACCGGAAGGCCGCCAGTGACATCCCCCGCCAAAGCACCTGAAGACCCCGGCGCCGCTGTAAAGCTCCGGGGCAAGGCGGCCCTGCGCCAATGGCTGCTCGAGGGCCTGCCGGAAAGTTCGGGCAAGCGGCAGGGGCCGCACGGCAAGCCCGCCGCCGGCCACGAGCGCCATTCCTGGTGGCGGGTCATGTGCCTGACCGGCCTGGACTACTTCTCCACCCTGGGCTACCAACCCGCCATCGGCGCCCTGGCCGCCGGTGTGCTGGCTCCCGTGGCCACCATCGTGCTGGTGCTCGTGACATTGTTCGGTGCGCTGCCGGTTTACAAACGGGTGGCCCGCGAAAGCCCGCATGGCGCCGGTTCCATCGCCATGCTGGAACGGCTCCTGCCGCGCTGGTGGGGCAAACTCTTTGTGCTTGCCCTGTTGGGGTTCGCAGCCACCGACTTCATGATCACCATTACGCTCTCCAGCGCCGACGCCACGGCGCACGTGATTGAAAATCCCTTCGCCCCCGACTTCCTGCAGGGCCACAACATCGCCATCACGCTGGTGCTGATTGCCGGACTGGCCGCCGTCTTCCTGCGCGGCTTCAAGGAGGCCATCGGCATCGCCGTGGTGTTGGTGGCAGTCTTCCTGGCTCTGAACCTCGTTGTCATCGGTGTCGCCCTGGTCAACGTGGCCGGCAGTCCGCTGCTCACGGCCGACTGGTGGACGGCGCTGACAACCCAGCATGGCAACCCCGTCATGGTCGTCGCCATCGCCCTTTTGGTGTTCCCGCGACTGGCGCTCGGCCTGTCCGGTTTTGAAACGGGCGTCGCCGTCATGCCACAGATCAAGGGCCGGCCCACCGACACCGAAGAGGATCCCGATGGCCGCATCAAGGGCGCCCACAGACTGCTGACGACGGCGGCTCTCATCATGAGCAGCTTCCTGATCACCTCCTCCATCGCCACGACGATCTTGATCCCGGCCGCGGAATTCCAGCCCGGCGGCGCCGCCAACGGCCGCGCCCTCGCGTTTCTGGCCCACGACCTCCTCGGCGAAGGCTTCGGCACCGTGTACGACATCAGCACCATCGCCATCCTGTGGTTTGCCGGGGCCAGCGCCATGGCGGGCCTGCTCAACCTGGTCCCGCGCTACCTGCCGCGTTTCGGCATGGCCCCGGAATGGGCGGCAGCCGTGCGCCCGCTGGTGCTGGTGTTCACCGCCGTCGCCGTTCTCATCACCATCATTTTCAAGGCCGACGTCGATGCCCAGGGAGGTGCCTACGCGACGGGTGTGCTGGTGCTCATCACGTCGGCCGCGATCGCCGTCACACTGGCGGCGAAGCGTAAGGGCGAGCGGGCAAAGGTGGTGGGCTTTGGCGCTGTTTCGGTGGTGTTTGTGTACACAACAGTTGCGAACTCCATTGAACGGCCCGACGGCCTCAAGATCGCGCTGTTGTTTATTCTGGGGATTGTCGTGGTCAGCCTGCTCTCCCGGCTGCGGCGTTCCTTTGAACTGCGGGCAACATACATTCGCATGGATGAGGTGGCCATGAACTTTGTGGCGGCCGTGGACGAGGGAACCATCCGGATCATTTCCCACGATCCGAAAACCCGCAGTGCTGCCGCCTACCGGCGCAAGCTGGCGCATGCCGCACTCGTCAATGAGATGGGCAATCCGCGCGAGGTGTTGTTCATGGAGGTCATTGTCGATGACTCCTCGGACTTTGAAACGGCGTTGGAGATTCGAGGCATCACCCGGCACGGCTTCAAGATCCTGCAGGTCCACGCCTCCAACGTGCCCAACACCATCGCCGCCGTGCTGCTCCACATTCGCGACGCCACCGGCTTGATCCCGCACATTTATTTCCGCTGGACGGAGGGCAACCCGATCACGAACCTGCTCAAGTACCTGTTCATCGGCGAGGGCGAAATTGCGCCGGTCACCCGCGAAGTGCTCCGTGAGGCCGAACCCGAACTTACCAAGCGGCCCTGGGTCCACGTCGGCTGAGGGTTCCCTGGCCGAGGCACGAGGTTAGGGAGGGCAATGGGCCCACGCGCCCGAGGGTTCCCTGGCCGAGGCACGAGGTTAGGGAGGGCGTGGGGATCACCAGCGGTTGTGGACGTCCTCGGCCCAGCCAAGGATGCCGGCCACCCGGATGCGGTTTCCGGCGCTGTCGGCGATCTCGCCGTCGTAATGACCAAAACACTGGTGGGTGTTGTTGCCCAGGATCCCAAGATTGATGGCCGAGACTTTGTCGTAAAACGGCGTGAACACCAGGTCCGCCGATTCTCCGTGGATGTGCCACGGCGCGAGCCAGTCGGTGTTGCTGTAGTCCCACACCAGGTTCTCGCTGATCTTGTGCAGCCGACCATCCACCAGCAGCGCATTTTCGGTGGCGCCGGTGCCGTCGGTCCACTTGGAACCGAGCTGGATGCCGATCGTGCGCCCATCAGTGGTGCCCGAACCGGCACCCCAATTCCAGTGCATCGAGTACGGCCAGCGGCCACGCCCGTGGTCCAGCACGGCCCACGAGTCGCCCGCCGGAAGGCTGACGGTGCGCCCGTCAACGTTCAACGTGCCGCTGGCGGGGCGGGCCACATCCTTGACCGTGTACTGAAAAAGCCGTTCGCTCCACGGCACCACAACACCCAGGGACTCGTGGCCTTCGGGCCGGGCAGCCATGATGTCCAGCCGCACCCGGGGTGTCTGCGCCCGCAGCCGGGTGCCGCCCGGAACCTCGGCAATGTCAATGGTCAGGTTCTTGGTCTGCGCCCGGGCGGAGCCCTCGCCCAGCGACCGCGGCAGGGTGGCGCTGCCGCCAAGAATGCCCGTCACGTTGGCGCCAACGGAGTCACCGGTGGCCCGGTCCAGCACCCACAGTTCGTGCACGGCCGCGTAGTCCAGCGAGGAAACGGTCAGGGACACAATATGGGTCGGGGAGGTGATGGCCCAATACTCCCAGCGCTTGTTCCGCCCCCACCGCTGGCGCCCGCGGCCAATGCCTGAGGTGTCGTGCAGCGGGGTGCGCGTCCACCCCACGGCGGCCGGGTTGAGCCGCCCGTCGAGAAGGGTCAGTGCAACCGGGGTCGTAATTTCCGTTTCAACCAGCATGCCCGGCGAAGCCCTCAACGTTGAGGGCAAACCTTGTCCGGCTGCCAGGGCGGGGTGCGGTCGCGTCACGGCGCCTCGCGTCGGCCCGTTGCGCATGGCTCACAAACACCCCTTAATATAAGTTGAATCACTGCAAGACTACCTTTTGGCAACATTTCCCGCGCCGCGCCGGGCAACCGGCCGACGGGCGGCGGGCGGCGGGTGAGGGGCGGCGGGTGAGGGGCCCGCGAGCCGGCCCGTCTTCCTGCCTAGCTTGAGCCCGACCCCGAGGCCGCGGGGACCAGGATCCACAGGGCCTCGACGGGGTGGGCTGAAAAGTTTTCCCAGCTGTGCGGCTCACGGCCGGGAAATGACAGCGTGTCTCCGGCCTTCAACTCATAGGAATCCTGGGTCATGCGCAGCGTCAGCTCGCCGCTGATGATGTGCAGGACATCGACGTCGCAGTCGACGGCGTACAGTTCAGCTTCCCCGCGCCCGTACGGCTCGATCGTGGCACCAAGGATCTGCAGGCGCCGCTCCGAGCGCGAGGTCAGCAGCCGTTCAACAATGCCCTCGCCGCCGAGAGAGATGCGCGGCCCCTCGCCACGCCGGGCCAAGTGGGTTTCCGGGGCAGCGAACAGTTCACCAATGGAGATGGAGAGGACCTGGCACAAGGTGACCAGGGAAGCCACACTCGGTGAGGTCAGGTCGCGCTCGACCCTGCTGAGGAATCCCTTCGTCAGTCCAGTCGCGTCCGCCACGTGCTCAATGGTGAGCCGCTGGTCCTGCCGGGCTGCGCGAATCCGCGACCCAATGGCCACCGGGCCGGCACTTGGTTCCAGGGGCAAAGCTTTCATTGCGGCTCCTTACGCCACCAGCGCCACTTGAATTTAAGCGGCATATTGACTGTAACTACCATCACAGTTTAGCCTAATAGACAACAAATGTTGCTTTATAGGCAATATTTTTGGGGAATCCCAATCACTTAGCACTGGAGCATCGCGTGGACTTAAACATTGCCATAGTCGTCTTATATTTGGTGGCCATGCTGGCCTTTGGCTGGTGGGGCAAATCACGAACCAAGAACAACAGCGACTTCCTCGTCGCCGGCCGCCGCCTGGGTCCCTTCCTCTACACAGGGACCATGGCCGCCGTCGTGCTCGGTGGCGCCTCCACGGTGGGCGGGGTGGGGCTTGGTTACAAGTTCGGCATCTCGGGCATGTGGCTGGTGGTCGCCATCGGTGTCGGCGTACTGCTGTTGAGCCTGCTCTTTGCGCCCACGCTGCAGAAGCTGAAGATCTACACGGTCTCGCAGATGCTGAGCCTGCGTTACGGCCGGGAAACCACCAAGGTTTCGGGCATCGTCATGCTGGCCTACACCATCATGATTTCGGCAACGTCGACGGGTGCCTACGCCACCATCTTTGTGGTGCTGTTCGGCTGGGACCGCTGGCTGGCCATCGCCGTCGGCGGGGCGATCGTGCTGGTCTATTCGACCATTGGCGGCATGTGGTCCATCACCCTGGCCGACCAGGTGCAGTTCGTCATCAAGACCGTGGGCGTTTTCCTGCTCATGCTGCCGTTCGCGTGGAACGCCGCGGGCGGCCTTGGCGGCATCCGTGAGCGCGTGGATGCAAGCTTCTTCCAGTGGGACGGGATCGGTGTCCAGACGATCATCACCTACTTTGTGGTCTACACCCTGGGCATGCTCATTGGCCAGGATATTTGGCAGCGCGTCTTTACGGCCCGCACACCGGAAGTGGCCCGTTGGGGCGGCACCGCGGCCGGCATCTACTGCATCCTTTACGGCGTTGCAGGAGCGTTGATTGGCATGGCCGCCTACGTGGCGCTGCCCGCCATTGACATCGCCAACCTGGGCAAGGACGTTGTTTACGCTGAGGTTGCCACCGACCTGCTACCCATGGGCATCGGCGGAATCGTAATGGCCGCGGCCGTTGCCGCCATGATGTCCACCGCCTCCGGCTCGCTCATTGCCGCCGCGACAGTGGCCCGCAAGGACGTCATTCCGTTCGTCGCCAGCTGGTTCGGCAAGGACATCGACAACTCCGACTCCGCCAACCCCGAGCACGACATCAAGGCCAACCGCTGGTACATTCTCGTGATCGGCCTGCTGGTGGTGCTGATCTCCATTGTGGTCAACGACGTGGTGTTCGCCTTGACCATCGCTTACGACATCCTCGTCGGCGGCCTGCTCGTGGCCATCATCGGCGGCCTCGTGTGGAAGCGCGGCACCGGCCTGGGTGCCGCCTGGTCCATGGCCGTCGGCTGCATCGTCACCATCGCATCCCTGGTCATTTACGCCACCGGGATCATCCACAGCGTCGACGGCATCTACGCCAACGAGCCGATCTACTTCGGCCTGGGCTCCTCGCTCATCGTCTACGCTGTGGTCTCCCTGCTGAGCCCGGAAACCCCAGCCCATATCCGCAAGGTCTGGGACGACCGCCTGGCCGCTGCCGCCACCGACTCCAACCCCGACGAGGAAGCCCACGCGCTGGCGAAGTAACCCTCGCATCTGCCCCGCACTCGTGGTTGTCAATTCAACTGATTTAGGTTGAATTAACAACCACGAGTGCGGGCTAGATTTTTTGTTTGGAGGACGACGGCGGAGGAGGCTGCCGCGGTTGTCCCGGCTGCGGCTCTGGCGTCCTTGTGTGCATCCGCCGGTCGCTTGCACGGGTGGCGACGGCGGCAGGTGACGTAATAAATTACGTCACCTGCCGCCGTCGAGCCTTAAAGCAGTAGCCTTGGGAACAGCTTCATGAGATGCGACGCCAAGCTCCGACTGGTCGCACACCAACCCCATGCTTCACGGGTGGTTCGGATGAGGAAGTGACCGGCGGAAAGCTCCGTTCGGTAAGAGCAAGCAAAGGCTTCCACCATGACTTTCACTTCCGTGGCCCCCGCAACCCGGCGCAAGATTGCCCGGCCCGCCAGCATCCCCGTCCTTCCGGCCGTGGACCTCAACCTTGGTTCCGTGTCGTTTGCGACGCCCGGTGGCTACCACCAGTACTGGTCGGGCGAGCCCGTCGAGTTGGTCGAAGCACTCACACAGGCCGTCCGGCCGGCCCAGTGGATCCCGGAAATCGCCACTCTGGTTGTCACCGTGGCGCAGACCGGTGTCAGGGCGGGTCGCCGGATCGGCTTCGGGCTCACCGCGCACTGACGCACCAGCGGCTCGGCGTGGGGAGGCGTCGGGTTCACGAGATCTCGGCGATCACTGACCCCTGCGCCACTTCGTCGCCTTCCTGGACCCGAAGCCGGACGGTGCCGGCAACGGGCGCGTAAATTTCGGCGTCGACCTTGTCAATGGCGACCTCGGCGAGCAGGTGCTTCTCGGCCACCGTGTCGCCGTCGGCCACGTACCAGGTGGCCACGACGCCGGGTTCGGAGGCATCCCCCGTCATCATCGGAAACAGGACTTCACTCATGCAGCTACCGCCGTTCGGACCGCGGCCTCAATGCGTGCGGCCGTTGGCAACACAGCATATTCGAGTTCATGGGCGTAGGGAATGGGCACGTCCGGCACGCACACGCGGCTGAAATGCTTCAGCAGGGCGGGGTCGTGCTCGGTGATGGTGGCTGCAATCTCCCCGGACAGCCCAAATGACTGGTAGCCCTCATCGACCACAATGACTTTTCCGGTCTTTGCTGCCGTGGCGATCACGGCTTCACGGTCCAGCGGCACCAGCGAGCGCAGGTCCAGCGCCTCGACACTGATGCCCTCCCCCGCCAGCTTCTCCGCCACGTCCAGGCTGTGGTGCACGGACAGCGACAGGGTCACGATGCTCACGTCGGTGCCCTCGCGGACCACCTTGGCCTTGCCGATCGGGACCTCGTACTCCTCTTCGGGCACGGCGCCGATGGAGCGCTGGTTCTTCGCCATCCACGCCAGCCCCATGACGCCCTTGTGGAACATGTAGACCACAACAGCTCCGCGCCATCGCTAAGGCCCCCGATAGCTTCGGTGGCACTGCGATGGACGGCGCCCACGACCGGTTGCATCAGCGCTGCGGCTGGCTGGCAGCCTTCTTCTTGGCTGCCGCACTAGTGGAGGCCCAAGTGCCGCCAAGCAAGGCAGCGCAGCTGGAGGCCATGACCACCATGCCCGCATTTCCCTTGACGAGGCCCGCAATAAACAGGGCCGCCATGCATGCGAGCCCCATGGTCATGCCGATCAACATGATGCGGGTGGCGTAGTAGTCATGGGTCTTGGTCTGCTGTGTGGCGGTCATGGAATTCTCCTTGGTTGAACTATCTTGTGGGGTCGAAGCAATGACACAACTCTACGCAAGTACTTTCCATTGCGTCAAGTACTTTCTGAATATTTCTTTTGGCTGGATTTTCCGGCATCCCGAAACTTTTTCGCTAGGAGTCCCGGCCGGAAAACCGCATGAATCCGCGCTACAGTAGGGGCTGACTTTGAGGAGCAACTCCCGTGCCTGAACGAATTCCCACCCCGGCAGAAATTAAGCGCTGGCGCCAATACTTGGCCGATGAACGTGCCGAAGCCTCGGTCTACCGGGACTTGGCGAAGCGCCGCGACGGCGAAGAGCACGATATCCTGATGGCCCTGGCCACAGCCGAGGGACGCCACGAACAACACTGGCTGGACCTGCTCGGTGACCACGCCGGTCCGCCCATGCGTCCGTCATCCCGCAACCGGCTTTTGGGGCTGCTGGCCCGCCGCTTCGGCTCCGTGTTTGTGCTTGCATTGGCGCAGCGTTCGGAGTCCAGGTCCCCATATGCCACCGATGCTGATGCCACCGATGCCATGGCCGCGGATGAATCAATCCACGAGGAAGTGGTTCGCGGGCTCTCGGCAAGGGGCCGCAACAGGCTCTCCGGATCCTTTAGGGCAGCCGTCTTTGGCGCCAACGACGGCCTCGTCAGCAACCTTTCCCTCGTGATGGGCATGGCTGCAACCGGGGTTGGCAGCCAGGTGGTGTTGTTCAGCGGCATCGCCGGCCTGCTGGCAGGGGCGCTGTCGATGGCTGCCGGCGAGTTTGTGTCAGTGCGTTCCCAGCGTGAATTGCTTGACGCCTCGCAGCCGACCCGGATCACCCTGTCCGCAGCTCCTTCCCTCGACCTTGAAAACAACGAACTTGTCCTGGTTTATTTGGCGCGAGGAATGTCCCGCGAGGCGGCCGAGCATCGGGCAGCCGAGCGCCTGGGCCAATTTACCTGCGACTGCGACCCCAGCCTGTCGCTGCAGGCGGAGAACTTTGAATCACCCAACGAACTTGAAACCCTGGGCACGGCCTGGGGTGCTGCAAGCTCCAGTTTCTGTTTCTTCGCCTCCGGTGCCATCATCCCGATCCTGCCGTTCCTGTTCGGCATGACCGGGATCGGTGCCCTCGTGCTGGCGTGCACCCTCGTGGGCTTGGCACTGCTGGGAACGGGTGCCGTCGTTGGCTTGCTGTCCGGGGCCTCCCCGTTGTGGCGCGGCTTGCGGCAACTGGCCATCGGCATGGGTGCCGCCGCTGCAACGTACCTACTGGGCCTGGCCTTTGGTGGCCTGGTCGGCTGACGGTTTTCGCCTCTCAGGCCAGGGGCACGCGGGCCTGTCGTCACACGGGCGTGTCGTGACGCGGGCCGGTGTCATTCGTGTCCGAGTTCGCGCAGGGTGTTCGAGATAACGTCAACACTGCGGCTGAGTTCGGCGATGCTGTTGGTGAGTATCCGGCGCTGCTGTTTGAGCAATCCAGCTCGTTCGTGATCACTCATGGTGTCCCAGTTCGCCATTTGTGTCCGCATTTGTTCCAGCGGCAGACCGACGGCCCGTCCGGCCAGAATGAGCTCAAGCCGACGCTTGGCCGCCTGACCGTAATCCCGATACCCGCTGTGGGATCGGGTGATCTGGCCAGGGCTGAACATGTCCCGCGCTTCGTAGTACCTGATCGCTGACGGGGCCGCCCCGGTTAAACGTGCCAGTTCGCCGATGCGCATGGTTGCCTCCTTGACCTTCAAGTTACTTTAGACATTAGCCTGACGATGCCAGGAAAATCCTGCAACCATCGAACGAAGGAATCGCATGTCTGAACTGCTTGAGTTCTCCGCCGCTGTTCTCTTTGCATGCCGACTGGGTTTGTTTGCCGCGCTGCATGTGTGGCCCGGAGGGATTCATCTCTTTCGGAACGCGGTGAGTGATTATGCCACGTCGTCATCGCCACTGACACGGAAATTATCGGTTTGTTCCTCATGGACGGCCGCTGCTGCCTGGTTGGCCCTTGGTGCCGGGTTGTTGTTGGATCCGCGCTGGGAATCCCAGCCGGTGGCACCGGCCATCTGGCTCATCATCCTCGGCGTCATCCTGGCGACGATGCCGTGGGTTCCTACCGACGGACCAGGCGTGCGGCCAACTTTTCGCGGACGGTTGCACATGCTGCTTGCAGTCGGCTGGTTCACCATTTCCTACTCAACGATGGGACCGCTGGCAGGGCTGCTGGACCTTGCCGGCATTCCCGCATTGGCTGAAACGCTGAGCGTCAGCAGAATCGTCGCGGCCATCGCACTGGCGGCACTCGTCCTCTCGATGCTCATTCGGCCCCTGCGCAGTCGCACCTTTGGCGTCAGCGAGCGCATCTTCATCCTCGCCGTCACTTTCGCACCGCTGCTCGCCAGCGCCGGTCTCGCGGCGCACTGAACTCGTGCACGGATCCGAGCTGACTGGGATCACCCGGAGAGGAGCCCGCAGGCCTCCTCCACGGAATCCACCACGTGAACGAAATCGTCCATGGTCCGCCCGGCAGCCAGCGTCTTCAGCAGCGGCAGCACGGGAACCTCGTTCTCCCAGTAGTTCCGGCCCACCAGCACCATGGGCGCAACAGCGCCCTCCGCCGCATAGTAGTTCTCGCAGGCATCCTGAAAGATTTCCTGCACGGTGCCTGCTGCTCCGGGCAGAAAAACTATGCCTCCGCGGGAGCGGTCCAGCAGGATGGCCTCGCGCAGGGAATTGGTGAAGAATTTGGCAATCTTCGTGGAAAAAACATTGGGTGGTTCGTGGCCGTAAAACCAGGTGGGGATCCCCAGCGTGTCGGCACCGGCGGGATACGTCTCAAGCACCTTGTACGCGACCCTCCCCCACTCGGTCACCGAGGGGCGGAAACCGGGGACGGCTGCCAGGGTGAGCAGGGCACTTTCGAGGGTCCCGGCGTCGTACGTGGAAAGGTAGGCGCCCAGATTGGCGGCCTCCATGGCACCGGGACCGCCGCCGGTCGCCACCAGGAATCCGGCCCGCGTCAGGGTCCGGCCAAGCGCGGCGGCCTGGGCATACTGCGTGCTCCCCCGTGCCGCCGCATGACCTCCCATGACTCCCACCACCGGGCCGTGGGCCTGCGCCAGGAATTCATCGAGTGCGTCGGAAATGGCGTGGTCATGCATGGCGGTGGCCAGTGTCGCGTGCAGGGCGGGGGCGTGGCCGGCCTGCATGCTCCATTGGTAAATTTTGGCATCCGGCACGTTTTCGTATTCTTCGGCCGCAATCCCGGCGAAGAGCTCGGCGCCCGTGTAGAGATGGCCGCGGTAGGCGTTGAAGGGAATGTCCGGAAGCGGCGGGAAGATCAAGGCGCCCCGGCCGCGCAGCAGGTCCTCGGTGCCCGGGTCGAAGGTGCAGCCCATGAAAATGGCGCCGGGGGTGTGCAGCGCGGCGAGATCCACCGACCGGCCGCGCAGGTCCACCGACTGAAAGTGCCAGCCGTGCATGGATTTGGCTCCGCCGGCCACCAGACGGTCAAAATGGTCGAGCTCTTCAATTTCGATGTCGCGGGCGTGGGGTGCGAGGGGTGCGTTCACGCCTCCAGCCTAGGCCAGGGCCGGAGAATTGCCGCGGCGGCTCGGACTGTGCCGAATCGCGCCTAGTCTGGAAGTGACACTTTCATGTTTGACGCCGGGCGCGGCCACGCGCCCACACCAACTTCAGGAGCACCCATGCAGGAGATCACCGCCGCCGACATCTTGGCCGCAGACCCGGATGTCCAAATCATCGACGTCCGCGAAGCCTCGGAACTACCCACCGGCATGATCGAGGATGCCGTCCACATTCCCTCCGGCTCCGTACTGGAACGAGCCGACGAGCTGGACAAGTCGCGGCGCGTCATTGCCGTCTGCCACGGCGGCGGGCGCAGCGGCCGCGTCGCAGAGGCCCTCACCGGGCTGGGATTCAACGCCGACACCCTCGTTGGCGGCATGAGCGGGTGGGAGGCCCAGGGCCTGCCCATGGTGCCCCCGCAGCAGTAATTCCACCAGGCACCCATGACACGGAAACGGTCATCCAGAGCTGATTTTCAGCACCGGATGACCGTTCCCAGTTCTTGGACGCGCTAACTCCCTGTGTCAGCCGCTGAACTCGGTGTCAGCCGTTGAAATCCGCCGGGTTGGGGCCCGTGCGGCCGTCACGCTCGAGAGCATCCAGGGCAGCAAGCTCGTCGGCGGACAGCTCAAAGTCGAGAACGTCCAGGTTCTCGGCCATGCGCGACGGGGTGACCGACTTGGGGATGATGACACGCCCCTGCTGCAGGTGCCAGCGCAGGATGGCCTGGGCTGGGGTGCGTCCGTGCGCCGCGGCAATGGCCAGCACGGCGGGGTCGGTCAAAACGGCGCCCTGCGCCAGCGGGCTCCACGCCTCCGTGGCAATGCCGTTCGCAGCATTGAACGTCGCAATGTCCCGCTGTTGCAGCGCCGGGTGGGTCTCGACCTGGTTCACAGCGGGGACGGTTCCGCCCAGGGCAATGAGCCGCTCAAGGTGTTCGGGCAGGAAGTTGGAGACGCCGATGGCGCGCACCCGTCCGGCCGCCGCGAGTTCTTCCAGTGCCTGCCACGATTCCAGGTACGCATCCGTTGCCGGGGCCGGCCAGTGGATCAAGTACAAATCGAGGTAGTCCAGGCCCAGCTTGGCCAGGCTGTCCGCATATGCGGCCAAGGTTGCCTCGCGGCCCAGGTCCGCGATCCACACCTTGGAGGTGATGAACAGCTCTTCGCGGGCCAGGCCCGAGGCTGCAATGGCCCGGCCCACGCCTTCCTCGTTGCCGTAGACCGCAGCCGTGTCGATGCTGCGGTACCCGGCCGCCAGCGCAGCGGTCACAGCCTGTTCGGTTTCGTCGTTCGGGACCTGGAAGACGCCGAAGCCGATCTGTGGCATGGCCACACCGTTGTTCAGCGTAATGGTGGGGATGGAAGTCATGGGGTTCTCCTCGTGTGGGATTGGGGATGAGGTGGTGTAAAAAGTGCGGGCCCGGCGCTTATGACCGGGCAGGCACAGGGGATTTCTGTGCGGGAAGTTCGACGGCGTTCGGCAGCATTGCTTCCTTGGCCGCCAGTTTCTTTCCGTCGGCTGCCGCGCAGCTCATGACGATGACTGCCAGCACAGTCAGCCCGGCACCTGCCCAGATGGGCGAGGTGTAGCCGAGTCCTGCCGTGATGGTCACGCCGCCGAGCCAGGCGCCGAGCGCATTGCCCAGGTTGAAGGCTCCGATGTTGGCACCGGAGGCCAGCGTTGGTGCCGCTGCAGCATATTTCATGACCCGCATCTGCAGGCCCGGAACGGTGGCGAAGCCAAATCCGCCCATGAGGAACAGGGCGGCAATGGTCATCGGCTGGCTCGTGGCAGTGAGTGCGAACAGCGCGAGAACGATCGCCAAGGCCGAGAGGACGATCAAGAGCGTCTTGTCCACGTTCTTGTCCGCTGCCTTGCCGCCGAGGGTGTTGCCGACGAACAGGCCCACACCGAACAGGATCAGCAGCCACGGCACGGTGGTGGCGGCGAAGCCCGTCACGTCTGTCAGCGTAAAGGCAATGTACGTAAACGCACCAAACATGCCGCCATAGCCAAGAACCGTGACCGAGATGGACAGCCACACCTGACGGGACTTGAAGGCCCGCAGTTCCCCACGCAATCCGGCTCCGCGTTCATGGCGCAGATTCGGAACCAGGGCCAGGATGCCAATCAGCGAGATCACGCCGATGGCTGTGATGGCCCAAAACGTGGAACGCCACCCGGCATGCTGGCCCAGCAAAGTTCCAAAGGGTACGCCAAGCACGTTGGCCGCCGTCAGCCCGGTGAACATGATGGCGATGGCCCCGGCCTTTTTGCTCGGAGCCACCATGTCGGCTGCCACGACCGCACCAATGCCAAAGAATGCTCCGTGACAGAGTGCAGCGATGATGCGCCCGATCATCATGGTGGTGTAGTCCGGCGCCATGGCGGAAATCAGGTTTCCCGCAATAAAGAGGACCATCAGACCGGCAAGTACAGGCTTCCGCGGGAGTCGGGTAACGGCCGCGGTCAGGAACAGCGCGCCGATGACCACGCTCAGGGCGTACCCGGAGATCAACCAGCCGGCGGCGGCCTCGCTTACCTGGAAATCTGCGGCAACGTCGGGGAGCAACCCCATAATGACAAATTCGGTGAGTCCGATGCCGAACCCGCCAAGTGCCAATGCGATCAGGCCGAGAGGCATGACTCTCCTTTAAAGACTTGGGGAAGTGAAATATGCAGCGTAAGCTAGTAGTTGCAGGCGCTTCATAAATTGTTGCACACGCAACTATCCCGCGCAAGCAACTAGTTTGTTTTGTGCCGCAACGCACATGTGACGAAAGGACTGCCCATGGGCATCAGGGACGACGCCGTTGAGATTCGCGCCCAGGGCTGGCGGACGCTGGCTGCCCTCCATGGACTGATTGAAACCAGCATGGAGAAGGCGCTGCAAGGTGCAGCCCAGCTTTCAGTGGTGGAGTACACGGTCCTCGACGCCCTGAACCGGCAGGACGGCTGGCACATGCGCATGCAGCAGCTGGGCCGGGCAACGGCACTGAGTCCCAGCGCAACCACACGGCTTGTCAACCGTCTGGAGGACCGCGGGCTGCTCACGCGCATCCTGTGCGCCGACGACCGCCGCGGCATCTACACCGAGCTGACGGCCGCAGGATCGGAACTGCTGGACGGCGCCCGTTCCGTCCACGACGAAGCCCTGGAGTGCGCCCTGGCAGAAGCCGCCCTGCTGCCCGAGCTGGCACCGCTGGTTGAGGCACTCCCCCAGCTCCACGCCGTCGTGCCTGCCGCGACCTAGCCTGCCAGCCGGCGCTCAACGGCCGCAACGCTTTTCGTCCCCTCCGCACCAGGCTGCCGGCGGGCTCCCCGCGGGCAGGCGTCCCGGCCGCCGAAGTCGGGACGCGCCGTCGTACGTGGTGTCGTTCAAGGCAGTTGGATCCACAACAAAAAAGCGCGGCCACCGCACTGAATAACAGTGGGGCGGCCGCGCTTTCAGCTGAGCCGAAGCGGCAGAAGACTTACAGCGCTGCGAAAACCTCGCGCAGCAGTGTGGCGGTCTCGGAAGGCGTCTTGCCAACCTTCACGCCGGCAGCCTCGAGGGCTTCCTTCTTGGCCTGGGCCGTGCCTGCGGAGCCGGACACGATGGCACCTGCGTGGCCCATGGTCTTGCCCTCGGGAGCGGTGAAGCCGGCAACGTAGCCAACAACGGGCTTCGTGACGTTGGCCTTGATGTACTCGGCTGCGCGCTCTTCAGCGTCGCCACCAATTTCACCAATCATGACGATGGCCTTGGTTTCCGGGTCCGCCTCGAACGCAGCAAGTGCGTCGATGTGCGTGGTGCCGATGACGGGGTCGCCACCGATGCCGATCGCGGTGGAGAAGCCCAGGTCGCGCAGTTCGAACATCATCTGGTAGGTCAGGGTGCCGGACTTGGAGACCAAGCCGATCGGACCCTTCTGGGTGATGTTGTTCGGGGTGATGCCAACCAGTGCTTCGCCGGGGGTGATGATGCCGGGGCAGTTCGGGCCGATGATGCGGGTGATCTGCTCACCGTTAGCGTCAACCTTGGACTGAGCCAGGGCCCAGAACTCGGCAGCGTCCTGAACGGGCACGCCTTCGGTGATGACAACAACCAACGGAATGCCGGCTTCGATGGCTTCAACGACGGCGTCCTTGGTGAATGCCGGGGGGACGAAGACGATGGAAACGTCGGCGCCGGTGGCTGCAACAGCCTCGGTGACTGCACCGAAAACGGGCAGTTCAACGTCGCCGTGCTTGACGGTGGTGCCGGCCTTGCGTGCGTTGACGCCGCCGACTACCTGGGTGCCGGCCTTGAGCATCAGGGCGGTGTGCTTGGTGCCTTCGCCGCCGGTGATGCCCTGGACGATGACCTTGGAGTCTTTGTTCAAGAAGATAGACATAAGTTTCGCGAACCTCTACTTCGAAGCGTGGGCGAGTTCGGCAGCCTTGTCGGCGCCCTCGTCCATCGTGGCGGCCAGGGTGACCAACGGGTGGTTGGCTTCGTTGAGAATGCGGCGGCCTTCTTCAACATTGTTGCCGTCGAGGCGGACGACGAGCGGTTTGTTGGCAGCTGAGCCGAGCTCGGCCAGTGCGCCGACAATGCCCTTGGCGACAGCGTCACAGGCGGTGATGCCGCCGAAGACGTTCACGAACACGCTCTTGACCTGGGGGTCGTTGAGGATGACGTCCAGGCCAGCGGCCATGACCTCTGCGGATGCTCCACCGCCGATGTCCAGGAAGTTGGCGGGCTTGACGCCGCCATGGTTTTCGCCAGCGTAGGCAACAACATCCAGCGTGGACATGACCAGGCCGGCACCGTTTCCGATGACGCCAACTTCGCCGTCGAGCTTGACGTAGTTCAAGTCCGCAGCCTTGGCCTTGGCCTCCAACGGGTCAGCTGCAGCAGCGTCTTCGAGTTCCAGGTGGTGCGGGTGGCGGAAGTCGGCGTTCTCATCGAGTGAGACCTTGCCGTCCAGGGCAACAATGTCGCCCGCGCCGGTCAGGACCAGCGGGTTGACCTCAACGAGGGTGGCATCTTCCTTCTTGAAGACGTCCCACAGCTTGATGATCGTGGCGGCAACCTTCGGGGCCAGTTCGGCGCTGAAGCCTGCGGTGGCGACGATTTCGTCGGCCTTGGCCGCATCGATGCCAACGGCCGGGTCAACGGCAACGCGTGCCAGTGCCTCGGGGCGCTCGACTGCAAGCTCCTCGATCTCCATGCCGCCTTCAACCGAGCACATGGCCAGGTAGTTGCGGTTGGCACGGTCCAGCAGCACCGAGAAGTAGAACTCCTCGGCAATGTCGGCACCCTGGGCGATCATGACCGTGTTAACGGTGTGGCCCTTGATGTCCATGCCCAGAATATCGGTGGCGTATCCGAACGCTTCTTCAGCGGTTTTGGCTACTTTGACGCCACCGGCTTTGCCGCGGCCACCAACCTTCACCTGTGCCTTGACGACTGTGACGCCGCCAATCTTCTCGGCTGCTGCCTTTGCTTCTTCAGGGGTTCGCGCCACGATGCCGGCCAACACGGGAACGCCGTGAGCCTCAAACATGTCGCGCGCCTGGTATTCAAACAGGTCCACGGATTTGTGTCCTTCTACGTCGAAGAGTGATCTTGCGGGGCGTTGACCCCGTTTCACACATTACCGCTTCGAGCCAAAAGCACATATTTGGCGACTTGGCCACTGCCAAAACCCGTTATTCGGCTCACAATTACCGGCCGTTGACGCACGACGGCGTGACCCCCCTCGCACTGTCACCTCCCCCGCCGCTTGGCTGGCGTCTGGTCCGGCAGGTGCCGGCGGGCCCGGCTGGCCCGGCTGGCTGCACCGGTGGTTCCGGGAACGTGCCGGCCGATTATGCCGGGGCGCTGGTGGTCACCGGTTCTTTTGGCTTGGCTGTTGGTTTCGCTGTTTTATCCGTGGCCTGATCCGGGCCGAACAGTTCATATTTCTCAGCCGAGATGAAGAAGCCGGCGCCGTTGGCCAGGTTGGCGCAGGCAACGCCGTCGTCCAGCGGCGCGCAGCGGTAGCCCTCGGCATCCATGGCCTGCCCCGGCGCCAGCACCGGGATGTTCGCCATTGTTTCGTTCACTGTTCCGCGGGGACCAAAGGCCGCTTCAACGGCGGTGACGCCCGCCCGGCAGCCGCCATACGTTGCCTTGTCGGGAGAGAGCAGGGCTGTGCCGCCAAGGTAGCCGATGTTGGTGCCGGCGCAGCTGTCGGCGACATCGGCAGCCTTGACCTGCGGGTAGCCGGCAAGCTCGCAATTGACCACGGGGATGAGGGCCGCCGCGGCGTTGGAACTGTCGGCAAAACTGTTCGGCTCCCACGGATGGTTGACGTTTCCCGCCCTGGACGAGGTGAAAACACAGGCAACATTGCGTGAATCCGTCACAAACTGCGGCAGTTCCTCGGAATAGCCGTCGTCCGTTGGCTTGTCGACCGGCGTTTCCTTGAGCCTGTCCACGTAGCTTTGCGGCGTGGTGGAGCCCTGCGTGGCGGTGGGCTGCCCACCGCCCGCGGGCAACGTGATGCAGCCGGAAAGGGCAGCAGTCAGCGCAACGGCGAGCACGGCGGCAGCGGTGCCGCGGCGTACGGGACCCACAGGCTAGTCCTCAACCTTGACCAGAGGCGCGTAACGCAGCAGGAGGCGTTTTTCACCAATGTCGAAGCGTACCTTGGCCACGGACTTGTCCCCGGCACCTGTCACTTCCAGCACGGTGCCGTTGCCAAAGCTGGTGTGGTTGACCTTGTCGCCAACACCGACAGCAACCACTTCCTTTTGCGGCTGCACGCGGCCGGCCGCTGTCCGGGCCGAAATGCTCGGCGGCAGGGCACCGGAATCGCGTCCGCCCACTGCCGATCCGGCTCCCCACGACGATCCCGAGTACCGGCTGGTGCCAAAGTCCCCGCTCACGGGAGCCACCCGCGGGGTGCCTTCACGCTTCCACTCAATGAGCTCGTCCGGGACTTCGGCAATGAACTGGCTGGCCGGGTTGTATTGGCTTTGGCCCCACATGCTGCGCATTTCCGAGCGGGTCAGGTAGAGCCGCTTGCGTGCACGGGTCAGCCCCACATACGCCAGCCGGCGTTCCTCGGCAAGCTCCTTCGGATCCGTCGCGGAGCGCGAGTGCGGGAACAAGCCGTGCTCCATGCCCGTCAGGAACACCACAGGAAATTCAAGGCCCTTGGCCGTGTGGAGCGTCATCAGCGTCACCACGCCGAGCCGCTTGGCCTCGGCCACGGCGGCTGCCGCCTCGGCTTCGGAGCCGCCCGGTGCGTCCGGAATCTGGTCGGCGTCAGCCACCAGCGAGACTTGTTCAAGGAACTCCCCCAACGTCCCCTCCGGATTTTCCTGGCCAAATTCACGCACGACGGCGAGAAGCTCGGCCAGGTTTTCCACGCGCGACTCATCCTGCGGATCGGAGCTCTTGCGCAGTGTTTCCAGGTAGCCGGTCTGCTCAAGGACGGCTTCCAGTGCGGTGGCGGGGGTGGCCGTTGCAGCCACCTCGCCCAGGTCCGACATCATTTTGGCGAAGGTGTTCACGGCGTTGAGGGAGCGTGAGGCGATGCCGGGGGCTTCCTCGGCACGGGCCATGGCGGCCGAGAAGGAGATCCGTTCCCGCTCCGCCAGCGCTGCGACGGCACCTTCTGCACGGTCGCCAATCCCGCGCTTTGGTTCGTTGAGAATCCTGCGCATGTTGACGTCGTCGTCCGGGTTGACGAGGGCACGCAGGTAGGCGAGGGCGTCCTTGATTTCCTTGCGCTCATAGAAGCGGGTGCCGCCAACCACGCGGTAAGGCAGCCCGACGCGCACCAGAATGTCCTCGATGGCGCGGGACTGGGCGTTGGTGCGGTAGAAAATGGCGACATCGCCGGGGCGGAGGTCGGTCTCGTCCTGGAGCCGGTCGATCTCCTTGGCGATGAACCGGGCTTCCTCGTGTTCGGATTCGGCCACGTAGCCGATGATCTTTTCGCCGTCGCCCTCCGCCGTCCACAGCCGCTTTTCACGGCGGTTGGGGTTGCGGGAGATCACCGCGTTGGCGGCGCTGAGGATGTTCTGGGTGGACCGGTAGTTTTGTTCCAGCTTGATGGTGTCCGCGCTGGGGTAGTCCTGCTCAAACTCGACAATGTTGCGGATGTCGGCGCCGCGGAACGCGTAAATTGACTGGTCGGAGTCGCCCACAACTGTCAGTTCCGCGGGCGCGGCGGCGGCGGGGTCGGCCTGGTTGCCGCCCGCGTCGGTTCCCACAATTTCCCGCACCAGTGCGTACTGGGCGTGGTTGGTGTCCTGGTACTCGTCCACCAAAACGTGCCGGAAGCGGCGCCTGTAGTAGTCGGCCACGCCGGGGAAGGCCCGGAACATGTACACGGTCTGGGCGATGAGGTCGTCAAAATCCATGGCGTTGGCCTGGCGCAGGCGCTGCGCATAGCCCTTGTACACCTCGGCGACGGCGGCGGCGAAGGGTTCGTTGAAATTGGTGCTGAGCGAGTTCTCTTCCTCGTCGATCAGCTCATTCTTCAGCGCCGAAATCTTGTGCATGATGGCCTTGGGCGCGAACTTCTTCGGATCCAGGTCCAGCCCCTTGGACACCAAGGTGATGAGCCGCAGCGAATCAGCGGAGTCGTAAATGGAGAAGTTGGAGTTGAGCCCGATCGTTTTGGCTTCGCGGCGCAAAATCCGCACGCACGACGAGTGGAACGTGGATATCCACATGCTTTTGGCTGCGTCGCCAATGAGCGCCTCAATGCGTTCACGCATCTCAGCGGCGGCCTTGTTGGTGAAGGTGATGGCCAGGATTTGGCCGGGGTGGGCCTGACCGGTGGCCAGCAGGTAGGCGATCCGGTGGCTGAGCACGCGGGTCTTGCCGGAGCCGGCGCCGGCCACAATCAGCAGCGGCGCACCTGTGTGCACCACGGCCGCTTCCTGCTGCGGGTTCATGCCTTCCAGCAGTTCGGCAGGATCCGGCCAGCGCCGTGCCGAGCTGATGCCCTGTTCCCTCGAGGGTGCGCCACCTGCGCCGCCCCGGCCGTCGCCGGGCGTGGGGCCACTGCCGAATTCGGGCGCGTCAGCTCCCGGATCGTCCTGCTCAAAAGGCTGCCAGACGGGCAATCCGGCGCCTGCACTGAGCGTGGGTTTGGGCTTTTGGGGGTAAGGGTCAAACAACATATCCATGGTGCAACCCAGTGTAGTTCGCCCCACTGACATTCCCCACGCGCCCGCTGGAACGCGTGGTGCGGCCGGGGCTGACGGGGCGTGCGGGGCTGACGGGGCGTGCGGGCGGCTAGGCCGGGACGGAACCCTGTGCCAGGGCTGCCGCCAGTTGCGCCACGGCACCGGCCGGGCCGGCGACAAACCAGTCCAAGTCATTGACCCGGACGACGGCGGTGTCCCCGCCGGCCGCCCGCACGATCCCCTTGCCGGGGAGCCAGTCCCAGGACGGGCAGCTGTGCTGGAACCAGGCACCCAGCTCGCCCTGGGCCACCCGCGAGAGGTCGCAGGATCCGGAACCCATCATGCGCAACGTTGCCGGCAGAACGGCTGCGCCCTGCCATGGCCCGGCTGCCCGGGGTTCGGCCAACCAGCCCGGGTGGATGTAGGTCCCGGCGGACAACTGGCCAATGTCATTTCCGGCGGCCACGCTTATCGGCTGGCCGTTGAGGGTGGCGGGGCAGGCGGTGCCACCCATCCACAGCTTGTCTTCCTCGGGCTGGTACACCGCGCCAAGCAGCACCTCGGCGTCGGCGAGCGGGTCCGCCGTCGTGCCTGCATCCTTGGCAGGTGCGGCCAGGGCCAATGCCGCGCACCAGTAAGTGGAACCGGCGGCAAAGTTGAAGGTCCCGTCGACCGGGTCGATGACCCAGCAGCGGCCGGAGGTGCCTTCGAATCCAGCACCCTCCTCGCCGAGGATGGAGTCCTCGGGCCGGGCCGCGCGCAATTCTTCGAACAGGTACTGTTCCGCGGCGAAGTCGGCGGCCGTGGCGAAATCGGCGACGCCGCCCTTGATGTGGCTGCCGGCGCGGAGCTCGGCCAGGCCGCCGGCACGGATCGACTGGGCCAGCGATCCTGCCCCGCGCAGCAGTTTCGCCGCCAATTCACTGTCGGTGGGCGCTGTGTTCTTTTGGGTTGCCATGGGACCAGCCTAATCTGGGCGATAATGGATCCATGGCTAAAACTCCCGCCCAACGCGCGGCAAAACATGGCAAGGGGGCCACACCCCCCAGCACTCCGGTGGTCAACACCAGCACCGGGCGCTCCCCGCAGAAGGCGCAGGGCAACGCAAACCTGATCTTGATCGTCGGCGCCGTGGCCAGCTTGCTCTTGTTTTGGTACTTCCACATGCTGACCCTGCAGCAAATGACAGATCTCTCCGACGGCCTGGCCATGCCGCAGTCGATGGTCTTTGGTTTTGACGTGGCGCATGTCGAGGCGCTGCGTGCAGCCATGGACGCAGACGCCCTGGGCCAGTTGAACTATGTGCAAAAGACGGCCGGAACCTTGTTCGCACTGGTTTTCGCCTTCACCGCCGTGACCATGATTGCCGTGAACGTGGCCAAAAAGTCTGTTCGCTGGGTCTTGTGGATTTTGCCGATCGCCTTTGCCGGCATCTCTTTGTGGGCCAACGCGGCCATTGACTCCATGTTGGGCGCCGAAACCTTGAACGAGGGCACCGTGTTGCTGACCTCCGCCCTGGTCTCCGCCAGTTGGCTGCTCCTGGTGCTGACACTGGCCGGCATCGGTGTGGCATTGTTTGCCGGCCGGAAGAAAAAGGCCGCGCCGGTTCAGGACTGACGTCCTCCCCGGGAAGGCCATCCATGCGCAGGGCACTTCGTTTTTTCCTTGCATGCCAGTTCCGCTAGGCTGGGTGACGCGCCTCTGTAGTCCAATGGATAAGACGGCCCTCTCCTAAAGGGCAAATCCGGGTTCGATCCCCGGCGGGGGCACTTTTCATGCCCGCATGAGGGCGCGCCGGCCAGTGACATGCAATCATCGGTTTCTGGACAGCGAAGGACGGACCAATGACACCGCACAATGGCCCGGCTCCCGCGTCGTCCCCGGCTTCGCACACCCATACGGCCGGCCGCGGAGTGGCCGTTTCCGTGACCGGGTCAGTGCTTTTCGCAGTCATTTTCCTCATCGCCGGCCTGCTGCCCGGCTGGGGTGCGGAGGAAATCTTCGGCTGGCGCGTGGTGCTCACCCTGGTCACGCTTGGGTGCATCCTGCCGTTCCTTTCCTGGGGCCGCGCCGAGATCCGTGCGGTGGCGGTGCGGGTCCGACGTCGTCCGGCCTTGGCCTTGCTGGGGGTGTTTGCCGCCGGGCTGGTGGGCGTCCAACTGTGGCTGTTCATGTGGGCGCCGTTGAACGAGATGGCACTGTCGGTGTCCTTTGGCTATTTCCTGCTTCCGCTGAGCATGGTCGTGGTGGGGCGGCTGTTCTTC
The DNA here is from genome assembly GCF_052376555.1 of Specibacter sp. AOP5-B1-6. Classification (NCBI taxonomy): domain Bacteria; kingdom Bacillati; phylum Actinomycetota; class Actinomycetes; order Micrococcales; family Micrococcaceae; genus Specibacter; species Specibacter sp. AOP5-B1-6. The sequence continues at coordinate 74,210 of NZ_JBQSVT010000011.1, read as the reverse complement.
GCCGACAAGCTCAGCACCATGCGAAAACTCGCCGTTGGCGCCGCTGCTGTCGGAGTGGCGCACGAAGCGTTTTCGGCCGGCGGCCTGGCGTGGCCCACGCTCGTGGTGTGCCTGGGGTACCCCGTGTATTTTGTGTTGCGGCGCAAGATCGGCTTCGACAATTTGGCGGCATTTGCCGGTGAACTCGTTGTCCTGCTGCCTTTGGGCGTCTTCTTCATCGTGGCGGGACCGCATGGCTTGAGCTCCGGCGGCCCCGTCGACACCGAGGGGATCTGGGCGGCCTGGTCCATCGGCATCCTCGGCGGGGTTGCCATGGCCCTGTACCTGTTGGCGAGCAAATGGCTGCCGCTTTCTCTCTTTGGGCTGCTGGGCTATGTGGAACCGGTGCTGCTGGTGGGCGTTTCCGTCTTCCTGGGCGAAACCCTTGGCTGGTCGGCACTGCTGACGTACGGACCCATCCTGTTGGCGCTGGTCTTCCTGGGCGTCGACAGCAGGCGCCGCGCCCTGCCCACGAAACAGTGACAGCTTGGCCCAACAACAGGCGATGATGAACCCATGAGTATTGCCAAAACAATTATCTTGTTCGTCCTCGCCGCCGTGGCTGAAATCGGCGGCGCCTGGCTCATCTGGCAGGCGGTGCGCGAGGACAAGGCGTGGTGGTGGGCCGGCTTGGGCATTGTCGCGCTCGGTGCCTACGGCTTTATCGCTGCGATGCAGGCCGACGCCAACTTTGGCCGGGTCCTGGCCGCGTACGGCGGGGTGTTCATTGCCGGATCCCTGGTCTGGGGCATGGTGTTTGACAAGTTTTCGCCCGACCGGTGGGACGTGATCGGCGCCCTCATTGCGCTGCTTGGCATCAGCGTGATCATGTTCGCCCCACGGGCAGCCTGATGCCGGGCGGTAGGATCGAAGGCGTGAAAAACATCCTCAGGGTCTCGGCAGTGTGCATTTACGATCACGACGGCAGGCTCCTGACCGTGCGCAAACAAGGCACCACAAAGTTCATGCACCCAGGCGGCAAACCTGAACTTGGCGAATCCGCTGCCGAGGCCGGGGCCCGTGAGCTGTCCGAAGAAGTGGGCCTGGACATTGCCGCCGCGGACCTTGAACTCATGGGCGTTTGGCACGGCACCGCCGCCAACGAAGCGAACACCGACATTGCAGCAACCGTGTTCACCGCGCCCGGGCGCTGGGACGCCGGGGCAATACGTCCGGCAGCCGAAATCGCCGAACTGCGTTGGATGCATTTGGATGCGGCCGCGGGCTTTGACGACCTCGCCCCGCTCCTGACCGACTACGTGCTCCCGCGCCTCAGCAAATAAGTTTCCCCGCGGGGAACTCAGCCTTCCTGCGGACCGAGATGGCTCCAGGCGAGCTGGGCGAGGGCCGCGGCCTGGTCGCCGAGGACGCCGTCGTCGAACAGCACGCGCGGGGAATGGTTGAACTCGGCGGTGGCCAGGTCCGTGCCCTCCGGCGAACAGCTCAGGAAAACAAACGTCCCGGGGACCTCGGCCAGCACGAGTGAGAAATCCTCCGACCCCATCAGGGCCGTCTCCATCAGGAGCACCCGCTCCTCGCCAAACTGTTCGCGCAGCACCTTGACGGACGCCGCAACACTGTCGGCGTCGTTGCTGGTCACGGGGTAGGTGACCACGAATTTCACGTCGGCGGTGCAACCGTGTGCGGCGGCAATGCCGTCGGCCAGCTGTTTCGCTTCCGCGGCCAACTTGTCCGTGGACGCCTTGGAAAGGGTGCGCACGGTGGCTCCCAACGACGCCGATTCGGGGATGACGTTGAGCCCCTCGCCCGCGGACAGCTGGGTGACCGAAATGATGACCGGGTCAAAGGCGTTGAACTTCCGGGTCGCCATGGTCTGCAGGGCCGTGCCGATTTCCAGCAGTGCCGGGACGGGATCGTTGGCGGTGTGCGGCTGCGAACCGTGGCCGCCCACCCCGTTGACGGTGATGTGCAGTTCATTGGCGCCGGCCAGGATGGGGCCCGGCTTGGTCATGAAGACCGCGTTGGGTCCGGGCCCCACATGGATGGCGTAGGCGGCGACGGGCTTGTCCCCGGTTGCGTCAAGGAGTCCCTCGCCGAGCATGACGCCGGCCCCGTTCCACCCTTCTTCGCCGGGCTGGAACATGAAGATGACATTGCCGGCCTGCTCGTCGCGGCGGGCGGCCAGCAGGCGGGCGGCACCCACCAGGCCGGCGGTGTGCAGATCGTGCCCGCAGGCGTGCATGTAGCCGTTGGTGGACGCGTAGTCGAGGCCGGTCAATTCCTTGACGGGCAGGGCGTCCATGTCGCCGCGCAGGAGCACGGTGGGCCCATCCGTCGCCCCGCGCAGCACGGCAACCACGGAAGTGGTTTCCTGCCCAAGGGTGATTTCCAGGCCGAGGCCGTCAATGGCGGCAAGAACCTTGGCCTGGGTCCGGGGCAGGTGCAAGCCAATTTCCGGGTTTATGTGGAGGTCGCGGCGAATCGCCACCAAGTCTCCGAGAATTTCGGCTCCGGCTGCACTGAACGACATTTTCCACCTTTCACAGGGGCAGCAAACACTGCTGCCCCTTCAGAAGATACATCTTAACAATTCCGTCTGGCCCCAGGCAGGGCCGTCCGGGCCGCCGGCAGTGTCAGTTGCCTTCCGGCACCTCTGCATCGGCAACGGCGGCCACGGCCTGGGCGAACTGGGTGTCGTGCAGCTCCGCGTACCGGCCGCCGCGAACAATGAGTTCGTTGTGGGTGCCGCGTTCCACAATGCGTCCGGCTTCCAGCACCAGGATGACGTCGGCCGAACGGATCGTGGACAAGCGGTGGGCAATGACCAGCGCGGTCCTTCCCTCGAGCGCCTCGCCCAACGCAGCCTGGACGGCCGCCTCGTTCGTGGAATCCAGGGCGGCCGTGGCCTCGTCAAGAATCACGACGGCGGGCTGCACCAGCAGGAGCCGGGCAATGGTCAGGCGCTGGCGTTCACCGCCGGAGAGCCGGTAGCCGCGCTCCCCCACCACTGTGTCCAGCCCGTCGGGCAGGGCCTCCGCGAACGCGGACAGCCGGGCGCGCTGGAGCACGTCCCAGATCTCGGCATCGCTGGCATCCGGCTTGGCCAGCCGCAGATTGGAACGAATCGATTCGTGGAACAGGTGCCCGTCCTGGGTCACCATGCCAACCCCCGCGCGGAGCCCGTCAAAGGACAGCTCACGCACGTCAACGCCGCCCAGGCGCACGGTGCCGGAATCGACGTCGTACAGGCGGGACAAAAGTTGCGCAATGGTGGACTTGCCGGCGCCGGAGGAACCCACCAGCGCGATGGTCTGGCCCGGTTCGGCCCGGAAGGAAATCCCGTGCAGCACTTCCTCGCCGCCGCGGGTGTCGAGCACCGCCACGTCCTCCAGCGAGGCCAGTGAGACCTTGTCGGCGGACGGGTAGCCAAAGCGGACGTCGTTGAACTCAACGGCCAGCGGACCGGGCGGCAGAGCCACAGTCTTCGGCTTTTCGGCGATGAGCGGCTTCAAATCGAGAATCTCGAACACGCGGTCAAAGGAAACCAGCGCACTCATGATGTCCACGCGGGCGTTGGCCAGGGCGGTGAGCGGGGCGTACAGGCGGGTCAACAGCAGGGCCAGCACGACGACGTCGCCCGCGTTGAGCGTGCCGGCGATGGCCAGCGCGCCGCCCAGTCCGTAGACGAGCGCCAGTGCGAGCGAGGACACCAGCATCAGCGCCGTGAAGAACACGAACTGCATGATGGCGGTGCGCACGCCGATGTCGCGGACCCGGTTGGCGCGGGAGGCAAACTCGTGGGACTCGTCGGCGGGGCGGCCAAACAGCTTGACCAGGGTGGCGCCGGGGGCGGAGAACCGCTCGGTCATCTGCATGCTCATGTCGGCATTCAGGTCCGCCGCTTCACGGCGGAGGCCGGCCAGCCGCGCCCCGAAACGACGTGCCGGCAGCAGGAAGATCGGCAGCAGCACCAGCGCCAGGAGCGTCACCAGCCACGAGGTGTTCAGCATGACAATGAGCGTCAAAATCAGCTGCACGGAGTTCGACACAATGCCCGAGAGGGTGCCGGAGAACGCCTGTTGGGCGCCAATGACGTCGTTGTTGAGCCGACTGACGAGCGCGCCGGTGCGGGTGCGGGTGAAAAACGCGATGGGCATGCGCTGGACGTGGTCAAAGACCGCCGTGCGCAGGTCCAGAATGACGCCCTCGCCCAGGTTCGCCGAAATCCAACGGATCACCAGCGACAGGCCCGCGTCCAGCACGGCCACGACAGCGATCAAAACCGCCAGCCGCACCACCACATCCAGCGCCGTCTTCGCCACGATCGCGTTCACCACCTGCCCGGCCAGCACCGGAGTGGCCACCGCCAGCGCCGCGGACAGCACCGACAGCACCACGAAGATCAGCAGTTTGCGGTTGTAGGGTTTGGCAAAACGAATCGTCCGGCGCAGGGTGTCCTTCGAAATCCCGCCGCTGGACTTGTCCGAGCGCATGGTGCTCCAAAGTGAGCTCCAGGCCGCGCCTTCCATGCTCATGCGTGTAATCCTTAATCGTTAAGAGGGCAAGCTACAAGCCTAAGCGTCCTGCGGGGCCCAGAGTATTCCCCGCCGGCCATTACGCTGCCGGCGCGTGCCCCGGTGCGCGTTCCACCGCCCCGGCTCGACGGCGGGACTGCGGCCAGGTTGCGGCACAGCAGCCCACGGGGCAGACAGGCCGTTAGTCGACATCGGCTGCGTGAGTCAAATCACCCACTTAATAAGTGTGTCACATTGCGAAACATTCCCTCTTGTTTTGCTGTTTGTCAGTGGTAGCGTCCAACCATGGGTGCACCGCGACCCAACAACTTCGCGGCCCGGTGGATCTTTCACGTCGATTGATCCTGCACGGCAATACTGCACAGCAAAGGAACAAGCAATCATGAATCGTCGCAACTTCGGAGTCGTTGGCCTGCTGGCAGCAGCAGCATTGGTCTTGGCCGCGTGCGGCGGCGGCACCGGCGACGGCTCGTCTTCCGGCGGCGACACGTCCCTGAGCAGTGTCCAGGATGCCGGCGAGATTGTCTTCGCCACCGAAGGCACCTACAAGCCGTTCACCTTCCATGAAGGCGGCGCCGGTGAGCTCACCGGTTATGACGTCGATGTGGCCAAGGCCGTTGCCGACAAAATGGGCGTCAAGGCCAAGTTTGAGGAAACCCAGTTTGATTCAATCTTCGCCGGGCTGGAGGCCAAGCGTTTTGACGCGATCGCCAACCAAGTGACGGTGAACCCCACACGCCAGGAAAAGTATGAACTTTCCACCCCGTACACGGTGTCCCATGGCGTGATCGTGACAAAGGACAACAACACCGGGATCTCCAGCGTCGAGGACCTCAAGGGGAAAACGACAGCCCAGTCACTGACCAGCAATTGGTACACACTGGCGACCGAAAACGGCGCCAAGGTTGAAGCTGTCGAGGGTTGGGCGCAGTCGGTGTCGCTACTCAAGGACGGCCGTGTCGACGCCATTGTCAATGACAAGCTCACCGTTTTGGACTACCTCAAAAATACGCCCGACTCGGGCCTGAAGATCGCCGCAACCACCAAGGAATCCTCGGATTCCTCGTTTGCGTTCCGCAAGGGCTCCAAGGCCCTCGACGAAGCCGTCAACACCGCCCTGAAGGACCTGTCCGCCGACGGCACACTGACCAAACTGAGTGAAAAGTACTTTGGCGAAGATTTCAGCAAGTAGTGCGGCGCGGCGCGGCGGGCAACCAGACCGCCGTCGTGCCCTGGCGTTAGAGTTCAGCCATGGACTTTGATCTTTTTTGGAGTTCCCTGGGTCCGCTGCTTCTAGGCGCCGTCCAGGGCACCATTCCGCTGACCCTGGCATCGTTTGCGCTGGGGTTGGTCATTGCCCTGCTCATCGCGATGATGCGCATCAGTTCCAACAGACTGGCCAACGGCGTGGGGCGGGTCTACATCTCGCTCATCCGCGGCACTCCACTGCTGGTGCAGTTGTTCGTCATCTTCTATGGGCTTCCGGCCATCGGCGTGAAGATCGATCCCTGGCCCAGCGCCATCATCGCGTTCTCGCTGAATGTGGGCGGCTATGCGGCCGAGGTGATTCGCGCCGCCATCCTGTCCGTGCCCCGGGGCCAGTGGGAGGCCGGCCACATGATCGGCATGTCCCGGAGCCAGACGCTGCTGCGCATCATTTTGCCGCAGGCCGCCCGGGTGTCCGTCCCGCCGCTGTCCAACACGTTCATTTCGCTGATCAAGGACACCTCCCTGGCCTCCTTGATCCTGGTCACTGAGATGTTCCGCGTGGCCCAGCAGGTTGCCGCGTTCAGCCAGGAGTTCATGCTGCTCTACCTTGAGGCGGCGCTGATTTACTGGGTGATCTGCTTGATCCTTTCGACTGCCCAGACCCGTGTGGAAAAGAGGTTGGACCGCTATGTCGCCCACTGATTCCGTCTCGCATGAGCCCGTCCTGCAGGTTCGCGGCCTGACCAAGGCGTTCGGCACCAACACCGTGCTGCGCGGCATCGACCTGGACGTCCCCCGCGGCAAGGTTGTGGCGCTCATCGGCCCGTCCGGGTCTGGCAAGACAACCATTCTGCGTTCCCTCAACGGCTTGGAGATGCCCGACGGCGGATCTGTCACCGTGGGTGCCCGCGGCGCTTCCGCGGACAAGGTCCACGGAGCTGACGGGGCCCTGACAATTGACTTTGCCCAGACGCTGGGCAGCAAGAAGGCGCGCTCCCAGCAGCTTGCCGCCTTGCGCGACCGCAGCGCCATGGTGTTCCAGCATTACAATCTCTTCCCGCACAAGACGGTGCTGCAAAACGTCATCGAGGGCCCCGTGCAGGTGCAAAAGCGGCCCCGCGCCGAGGCCGTCGCGGAAGCTGAAAAGCTGCTGGCCCGGGTGGGGCTGCTGGAAAAGAAGGACGCCCACCCCTTTGAGCTCTCCGGCGGGCAGCAACAGCGCGTCGGCATTGTGCGGGCGCTGGCGCTGAAGCCGCAACTGCTGCTCTTTGATGAGCCCACCTCCTCTTTGGACCCGGAACTGGTGGACGATGTCCTTGGCGTCATCAAGGAACTCGCCGACGAGGGTTGGACCATGGTCATCGTCACGCACGAGCTCGCTTTTGCCCGCCAGACGGCCGACGAGGTCGTGTTCATGGACGGCGGTGTCGTGGTTGAACGCGGACCGGCCAGCCAGGTGCTGCGCAACCCGAAGGAAAAACGCACCCAGGCGTTTGTGCGCCGGCTGCTGCACGAAACGTAACTGCCCTCCGCCTTCCTCCCACCCCCGCCCCGCCCCGCCGTCTTGGATCGAGTTTGCAGTTGTTGGACCGGATAGCGCTCTCCCGCGCCATTTGCGTCCAACAACTGCAAACTCGAATTCAGTGGGCGGGCTGGCCTGAGCTGCGAAAGGCGGGCATGGGCAGTGCGCCCCATCGCCGACCGGGCCATAGTGACGTAACTTGGTACGAAGTTGATCCCAGCGCCCGTTGTCCGGGCCGTCCCGACCTTGCCTCAGGGGAATTTCATGACCGAACCAGCCACACCGCGCCCCATCGTCCTGCGCCGCCTCCAGCTCAGCACCGCCGCCTGGCAGCTGCTGTGCGAATCGACCAGTGCCACGCTGGGCCTCCCCGCCACCCCACCGGCCGAAGGCGCCGAGGCCCCCGCCGACCTCAGTGACGAAGCCGCCGCAGCGGGCTGGTCAGAGCTGAACAAGCTCGACATGTCCCCCGCGCCGGGCGAGGTGAAGCGGCAGTGGACGGGCGCCGTCGCACTTCTGTTGACCGCGCCCATCACCGTCACGGCCCGCGCCACCTACAACGGCGTCAGCACCACGAGCGTCCTGGGCCTGCGTGCCGGGCGCGGGCTGGCCGCCCACCAGCGGCACCTGTCCGAGCGGGAGGGGCAGGGCACTGTCATTACCGGCAGCGAGGACAGCATGGAAATCACGCTTTTTGACGAGGAAAACGTGTGGGGCGCAACTGCCCGGCTGCTGCCGCCGCTCGACGTCGTCCGCGCAGCCGCGAAGGCCGCTCCCCTTGACGCCGTGCCCGCCGTGATTGTCGACGCCGGCACCGATCCGGCAACCCTGCCGGAACCGGCGGCCAGGCTCGTCACCCACGAGGACGCCAACATCACGCTCAGTGTTGTCACAGCAGCGGAGGGGCTGCCGGCCAGGGTGTGGGCGGGCATGTGGTCGGTCAAGGGCGAGCAGCTGTATTCGGTGACGACCCGCAGCGGTGACACCCCCGAGCTGCGCCTGACCGAGGTGCCCGCCGGACACATCTCCAACGAACTTCTTTTTGCCGTGGTTGGTGCACACGAGGCATTGGCTGCGGCCGAGAAGGACGCAGCCAAATGACCGTCGGAATGCAGGGCCTTGACCCGCAGGACTGCATGGATCTGGTCAAGCTGCTGAAAAGCTCGGCCCACCAGCTGGACCGCACCGGTGCGCAACTGAACCAAACCATCGTCCGCACGGGTTGGCAGGGGCCCGACAGCCAGCGTTTCCGGTCGCAATGGCCGGGAAACCGCGCCAGGCTGAACCAAACAGCCAAGGAATTGGACAGCATCGCATCGGTGGTGCTGCGCGAAATTGCCGAGCAGGAACGCGCCAGCGCAGTGGACAATGGCGGCGGTGGCAGCCTGTGGGATGACATTGTCGACGCCGGCAAGGACCTGTGGGATGACTTCACCGACGGTGTGGGCAACGTCTGGGACGGCATCACCGACGGCGTCGGCAATGTTGTTGACACCGTCAAGGACGGGCTGGGTTGGCTTGGCCAGGAAATTCTGGCCAACCCGGTTGTCCACGCCAACCTCAACTTTCTGGGGAATCTGGGGCATCTGGCAACGATGCCCATTAGGGCCATCTTTGACGGGCCGCCTTCCACTATTGCTGTTTTGTCGTCGCTGGTCCTTGCCGCGGGGAGCGGCATTGACGCCGTTGTGACAACTGCGACGGGCGGCGCCGTGAATCCGAAATGGTTCGACGACGGACAAGTGGAAGTCGGTGATCCGGAGGCGGTGACCCGCAGCAGCGAATCTCCGCTGACGCAGCCAAGCAGTGTGGCCGCGGTTTTCGACGGAGTCCTGAGCGCCTATGCAGCCACGGACGAGAACGGCGACACGACAGCCGGTGTACGCATCGTGTCGGTCAAACAGCCCGACGGCACCAACGCCTACATCGTCAACATTCCAGGCACCGAATCCAACACGGCAAACGGAAACAGCAACCCCTTGGACTACACCAGCAACATCAGGCTTGTCTCCGGACAGTCATCCGCGGCCAGCAGGGCTGTCGCCGAAGCCATGGCAAGGGCCGGCATCCCATCAGATGCACCCGTCTTGTTGGCCGGTCACAGCCAAGGCGGCATGATCGCCCAGGAGCTGGCCACCGATCCAAGCTTTACAGGGCAATACAACGTCACCAACGTCTTGACAGCAGGCTCCCCGACTCAGCCGTACGCAATCGATCCGAACATCGACTACCTGGCGATCGCACATCCCGCTGACATCGTCCCCATGTTTGATGGTGGGGGTGCCATGAGCAACGGAACCACCTACCAACAACCGCCCAACGTCCATGTGGTCTCCACAGATAATCCGCCGTTTCCGGGCTCCATCGGCGACTTGATCCCCGCCATGCACGACCAAGCCACGTACCGGGAAGATCTGGCCCAGACAGGCAAGTACCCAGATATTGGGACCTTCGAGAACGATCCGTCTACCCAGGTTTTCATCACCGATGATCCCAGCAGAGTTTCTGCCGTGGACATTGATTTCAGCCGCAAGTAATACGACAAGGACAATCATGGTGCGCAAAATTGGTATTCTCTTGCTCGTGGGACTTTTATCCGGGCTTCTCAGCGCCTGCGGCTTCAGCAATCCGCAGAAAGCCGGTGACACATTTGTTGCCGATGCCACCGCAGCTCTGGACGCCACGCCCGGCGTCGTCACCAGCAGGGTGCGCTACACGGACCCGGGCGGCATGGGCGCCGTCATCAATGTTCGGGTCACGGCTGATCCAGCTGCCGAGCTTGAAACCGTCCTGGCCGATTCGTTGCGCGCCGTTTCAGCTTCGGCGGGATCGCTTAAGCCCGTGAGCAAGGTTGATTTTTACGTGTTCCCTGACGGCGACGAGGAGAACGGCATCCGTCCCGACACACTCGGGCTGACGCAATCCCCCACGGTGGAAGAAATTCGCAACTATGCCGGCTGATCCGGCCCTGGCGCTGGACGAAAAAGGCCGTAGAGACAGTAACTTTGGGCAAATGCGCCGCCGACTGGGATTGGTCGTTGGCGCATGCATCCTGACGGCTCTGCTGTCAGGATGCGGCGCAGTCGGGGATGGACGGACTGATAAAGCAGCGTCGGTTAAAAAGAATCTGGAATCGGCAATTTCACAAGTAACTGACGTTGCGGAGGTCACGGCGAGGTATCAGGTCATCACCGGCATGGGATCCGCAGCAACTGTGCGCATTAAGGCAGCAGCCGGGACCGAGTCACTGGAGACTGTCATGCACGATTCCCTCATTGCCTTTGCCAGCACCACTGCTGGCATGAAAACTTCCACGAATGTCTCATTCCAGGTCACTGGGCAGGGGCAGGAATACACCATTACGCCCGACGCTGTCGGGCTGCGGCAGAAGCCGTCCGCCCAGGACATCATCGATTTTGCGAACAATGCGGAGTAAGACGAAGCCGGCATCAAGGGGTTTGCCGGCCATGGCCGCAATCTTCACGCTGTTCCTGACCGGGTGCGCCGGCACCGGAGCCGGGCTGGTCAGGGACATCGACGCCGCCCTCACCTCGGTGCCGGGTGTGGAGTCGGCACACACTCAACACCACAACAGGGCAGGCATGAGCACCCGCATCAATGTTCGCATCACGTCGTCCCCCGGGGCGGAGCTGGAGACTGTTTTGGACGAATCGCTGCAGGCCTTTGCCGGCGCTTCAGGCTCCACAAGAGGCTCAATTTCAGTGGCCTACTACGTCTTCACCGACGGCGACGAGGAAAACGGCATCCGCCCCGACGCACTCGGCCTGAAGATTACCCCCACAGTGGATGAAATCCGCCACTACGCCGCCTCGGGCACCGCTGGCTAAGCCACCCGGCCGGCGTGCGTGTACACGTTCATCGTGGTGCCGCGGCTGAACCCCACCAGGGTCACCCCGGTGCTGTGCGCCAGTTCAACGGCCAGGGACGACGGCGCGCTCACGGCCGCGAGCACCGGCACCCCTGCCATCGCGGCCTTTTGCACGAGCTCAAACGAGGCCCGCCCCGATACTTGCAGCACGGTGCTGGACAGGGGAAGCTGCCGCTCCCGGAACGCCGCCCCCACGGCCTTGTCCACGGCGTTGTGCCGACCAACGTCTTCCCGCAGCGACAGCAGCTCCCCATCCGGGGCAAACAGCCCGGCTGCGTGGACGCCGCCGGTTTTTTCAAACAGTTTCTGCTGTTCCCGCAGGGTGTCGGGCAGGCCGGCCAGGACCGACGCATCAACATAGGGCTGATCGAGGGGCGCGGCCATGTCAAAATGTGAGGACTTCCGCACGCCGTCGATGGAGGCCGTCCCGCAAATTCCGCAGGCACTCGAGGTGGTGACATGGCGGTGGGCCGCCGGCAGCGGCATGGCAACATCAGGGCGCAGCTGGGCCTCCACCACGTTGAAGGTTTGCCGGCCGTTCTCATCCTCGCCGGCACAAAACCGCAGGGAAATCAGCTGCTCGGGCTCAAAAATGATGCCTTCGGAGACCAAAAATCCTGCCACCAGGTCAAAATCGTCCCCCGGCGTGCGCATCGTGACGGAGAACGACTCGTGCCCCAACCGGATCTCCAACGGCTCCTCCGCCGCCAGTGCCTCCTCCCGCACCACCCTCCGTCCGTGGGCGATGTCGATTTTTGTGGCCTTGACCCGCTGGATCAGCCGTCCCATGAAATCCTCCAAAAAAGTAAAGCGTCTAAGCTCAGACTAGATCCTCCACAGCGAAGGGAACCAATATGGCTGGCAAAGCGCCCCAAGAAAACATTGATGAGCAGAAGCTCACAGTGGGCAGCGTGCAAAAGAAGGCCGTCGGCATTCCCGGCGTTCTGCACTCCTTGGAGGTTTCACTCAAGCAAATGGGGCCGCTGCGCTCAGCTCAAACCTTGTTGCAGATCAACCAAAAGGACGGTTTTGACTGCATGGGCTGTGCCTGGCCCGAATCTGACAAGCGGCACAAGGCCGAGTTCTGCGAAAACGGGGCCAAGGCTGTCGCCGAGGAGGCGACGAAGAGGCGCGTGCCGCCGTCGTTCTTTGCAGAACACAGCGTCAGCGAGCTGCGCACCTGGGACGATTTTCGGCTGGGCCAGCAGGGACGCCTGACCGATCCCATGTACCTGGCCGAGGGCACCGACCACTACGTGCCGGTGACGTGGGAGCGTGCGCTGGGTATTTTGGCGGACGAGCTCAAGGCCCTGAAGGATCCCAACGAAGCCATTTTCTACACGTCCGGGCGCACCTCCAACGAGGCCGCGTTCCTGTACCAGCTCATGGTGCGCGGGCTGGGCACGAACAACCTGCCCGACTGCTCGAACATGTGCCACGAATCGAGCGGTTCGGCGCTGACCGAGACCATCGGCATCGGCAAGGGCTCGGTCTCCCTCGAGGACATCTACAAGTCTGAACTGATCATGATCGCCGGGCAAAACCCTGGCACCAACCACCCGCGCATGCTGACGGCGCTGGAGAAGGCCAAGAAAAACGGTGCCGTGATCGTGGCGGTCAACCCGCTCCCCGAGGCCGGGCTGATGCGTTTTGAAAACCCGCAGACCGTCCGCGGACTCGTGGGCGGCGGCACGGCGCTGGCCGATGATTTCCTGCAGATCAAGCTTGGCGGCGACCAGGCGTTGTTCCAGGGCCTGGGCAAGTTCCTGCTGGAGGAGCAGCGCCGCACGGGCTCCCCGCAGGCCGGCCGCGTGTTCGACACGGCGTTCATCGACGCCCACACCACCGGCCTTGGCGAGTATCAGGAGCAGCTCGAGCACGTCACCTGGGCCGAAATTGTCACGGCCTCCGGCCTCAGCGAGGAACAGATCCGGGCCACGGGCGAACGCCTGCTGGCGTCCAAGGCAACGGTGGTCTGCTGGGCCATGGGTCTGACACAGCACAAGCACTCGGTCGCGATGCTGCGCGACGTCGTCAACGTGCTGCTGCTGCAGGGCAACATCGGCAAGCCCGGCGCCGGCGTCTGCCCCGTCCGCGGCCACTCCAATGTTCAGGGCGACAGGACCATGGGCATCTTTGAGCGCATGCCGGCCGCGTTCCTTGACGCACTGGATGCGGAGTTTTCCTTCGCGTCCCCGCGCCCCGACGGCTTCGACACCGTCGCCGCGATCGAGGCGATGCGGGACGGGAAGGCCGGCGTGTTCCTCGGCATGGGCGGCAACTTTGTCCGCGCCACGCCTGATTCCGACGTCACCGAGGCCGCGCTGGGGCGCCTGTCGCTGACGGCGCAAATCTCCACCAAACTGAACAAGTCGCACCTGATCACGGGACGCACGGCCTTGATCCTGCCCACCCTGGGCCGCACCGAGCGCGACAGCCAGGCCACAGGCGACCAGCGCGTCACGGTCGAGGATTCCATGAGCGCCGTGCACGCCTCGCGCGGGCGGCTGGCACCGGCGTCGGACATGCTGCTCTCCGAGGTGGCGATTGTGTGTCGGCTCGCCAAGCTGCTTTTTGAAACGGACGACGGCGGGACCCGCCCGGGCGCCCCGGTCGCCGACTGGGATGCCCTGTCAGGCGACTACAGCTTGATCCGTTCCCACATTGCGGCGGTGGTTCCGGGATTTGAGGATTTTGAAACGAAGATCGAGATGCCCGGAGGCTTTGTCCTGCCGCACGGGCCCCGCGACTCGCGCACGTTCACCACGGATTCCGGGCTGGCCCACTTCACCGCCAATGAGCTGGAATACCCGAAGGTGCCCGAGGGCCGGCTGCTCCTGCAAACCCTGCGCTCCCACGACCAGTACAACACCACCATCTACGGCAAGGACGACAGATACCGCGGCATCAAGAACGGCCGCCGCGTGGTGTTTGTGAACCAAAAGGACCTTGACTCCTTCGGCATTGCCGACGGGACCATGGTTGATCTGGTCTCGGAATGGAAGGACGGTGTGGACCGCCGCGCCCCCGACTTCCGCGTCGTTGCCTACTCCACACCCGTGGGCTGTGCAGCAGCGTACTACCCGGAAACGAACGTCCTGGTGCCGCTGGATTCCAAGGCCGACGTCAGCGGGACGCCCACCTCCAAGTCCGTGGTCATTCGGCTGGAGCCCGTGGCGTAGCTGGCGGCTCCCGGCCGGCTGCCAACACCTTCGCGGGCGTGCCCGCCTTCGCCGGAGGCCCTCGCGGCAGTGGCGGAGCGGTTGATACCGCGTCAGTTGGCGCGGGGCGTTTCGTGGGCCAGGAGCAGGGGCAGCTTGGCACCCATGGTGCACTTGAGCAGCTCATCGGCGCCCGCATCCTGGCCATAGAGGTCCGTGAGGCGCAGGCTGATCAGCGTGTTCATCAGCATGCCGTGGGCGAGGAAGTCGCGTGTGACTTCCTCGCCCATGCCTGCCTCGTCGCGCAGCAGCCGATAAATGCCCACGAACCCCTCACGGGCGCGGGCCCCAATGACGGGTTCGTGCCCGGAAATGAACGACTGCATCAGCATCAAGAGAATGCCGCGGTCCTGGATGAGATCGGCATAGGCAAACGACAGCAGCGCCTTCAGGTGGGCCTGCCGGCCGGTACCCCGCTCGGGACCGAGTGCCGCCACCTTCTCCGCGAGCCGACCGCCGTCGTAATCGGCAACGACGGAACGGAAGCTGTCCATCAGTTTGCCCAGGGAACGGTCCAGCGCCTCGAGGAACAACTTCTCCTTGGTGCCGAACATCCGCACCACATACGGCTGGCTGATGCCGGCCGCCTGCGCCACCTGGGCGGTCGTGGTGCCGGCATAGCCGCGCTCGGCAAACACGGCCGTGGCCGCTTCCAGGATCAGCTCGCGGCGTTCCTGTGCGGGCATGCGCACAAGGCGGGCGGCAGGGTCCGAAACTGAAGAGATATCCATACTTGACATGTTATCAGCTGATAACTAACGTTGTTTTTTAAGTAATCACCTGATTACTTAGTGAAGCAATGCATCTCAAGAATCGAAGCACATGAAACGCCAAATCCCTGCCTGGCTGGCGATCGCCGCCGCCTCGCTGCCTGTCTTTATGGCCACCCTGGACAACCTGGTGGTCACCAACGCGCTGCCGGTCATCCACGAAGACTTGGGGGCCGGCGTCGAAGAACTGCAATGGGTGGTCAACGCCTACGCACTCAGTTTCGCCACGTTCATGCTGCTGGCCGTTGGCCTCGGCGACAGGCTCGGCCGCCGCCGCGTCTTTCTGGCCGGGCTCGCCATCTTCACCCTGGCCTCGGCCGCGGCAGCCCTGAGCCCGGACCCCACGGCGCTCATTGCCGCTCGCGCCGTCCAGGGCCTGGGTGCTGCCGCCATCATGCCGCTCTCACTGACCTTGTTGGCAGGATCGGTCAGCAGGGTCCGACGCCCCCTCGCCATTGGCATCTGGGGCGGCGTTTCCGGCCTCGGAGTGGCCGTGGGCCCGCTGATCGGCGGGGCCGTGGTGGAAGGTTGGAACTGGCAGGCCATCTTCTGGCTCAACGTCCCGCTCGGCTTCATCGCCGTGCCCCTGGTGCTGCTGGGCCTGCCCAACAGCTTCGGCGCCCGGGTCCGTGCCGACGTCGTTGGTTTGGCGCTTTCCGGAATCGGCATGCTGGGGCTGGTGTTCGGCATTGTGCGCGGCAACACGGCCGGCTGGTCCAGCCCCCAGGTGCTCGTCCCGCTGATCGGCGGCAGCGCCTTGTTGCTGGCCTTCGTCCTCTGGGAGATGCGGACGACGGCGCCACTGCTGCCCCTGCGCCTGTTCCGGGACCGCAGTTTCACGGTGGCCAACATCGTGGGCCTCACGTTCAGCTTCGGCATCTTTGGCTCGGTGTTCATCTTGATCCAGTTCCTGCAGGTGGTTCAGGGCTACAGCCCCTTGGAAGCGGGCGTGCTGACGATGCCGTGGACACTGGCACCCATGATCGTGGCCCCGCTGGCTGGCCTGCTCGCACCGCGCCTGGGCACCCGCACCCTGATGATCACCGGCCTGGCCCTGCTGACAGGCGGCATGTTCTGGCTCGCCACCGTGCTCAGCGCCACCGTCAGCTACCCGATGATGGTGCCCGGATTCCTGGCCGCCGGGATTGGCATGGGGCTGGTGTTCGCGCCCATGTCAACGGCGGTCCTGGCCAACATGCAGCACGACGACCACGCCAAGGCCTCCGGCACCAATGCCACCCTGCGTGAAGTTGGCGTGGCCCTGGGCGTGGCGGTCCTCACGGCCGTGTTCACCGGCGCCGGCGGGCAGCTCACGCCCACCGGGTTCGTGGACGCCGCCATCCCCGCCGTCTACGTTGGTGCTGCGGTCCTCGTCATTGCGACCATCTCGGCCCTGTGGCTGCCGTCGCTGATCCGGGCCAGGGAGCTTGCCGCCGCCATGCCGGATGACATGCACGACGGCGGGACGCCCGTTCCGCTGCCATCGCCAGTCAACGCCTGACCGGGACCTGCAGGAGGGTTTGCTCAAAACGCCCCGGACCTGCAGGAGGGTCTGGTCAAAACGCCCCAAACCTGCAGGAGGGTTTGGCTTTAAGGGGCGGGGCTGGTCGAGCCTGTTGCGTCTGTTGCGTCCCAGGTGCCGTCCTTCAGCCAGGCCAGGGTTTGTTCCCAGAACGTGGTTCGGTAGCGGCTGTGGAACAAGGCAAAATGGCCAAGCGTTGTTTCGCCGTAGTCCTCGGGACGCAGGTGGATGATGCGGGACGTGCTGTTGGGCGTGTAGGCGGCGGCCCTTTCCATGGCCGGAACGGTGGCGTAGGAGTCGTCGTTCGGTGCCAGGGCCAGGATGGGTGCCGTCACGGCGGCTTGGTGCGCGCGCAGGGCGTCGCGCTGGGAGCCGGCAGCCGCCGTCGTAAAGTTCTTGCGGCTGCGGGCCCAGTCTAGGGCCACACCGGCCGGGAGGTCTTCCATCACGCCCAGGCGCTTGGCGGGGAAGTAGCCGCAGACGGCAACCAACGGAACGGTGATGGCTGCCCGGCCCCAGTGGGCGGCCTTGTCCTTGAACCGCAGGTCCCGCCAGTACGCGTGTTGTGCGCCCACGGTGAGAATCCGGGAGAGGCCGGCCGCATGTTCGGCGAGCCCCACGCCGAACCCGCCAAAGCTGTGGCCCACAAGGTGCACCGGCAGCTTGGGCGACTGTTCCAACGCCCAGGCAAGCACGGTGTCGATGTCCAGGGATCCCCACTCGTGCCAGCGCACCTGTTGCCCGCGCAGCGACCCGCCGCGGGATGCCCCAATCCCCCGGTAGTCGAAGGTGACGGCCGCGAAACCGTTGTCGGCCAGGAACGCGGCGTAGCGGTGGTAGTAGTTCGCCTTGACGGCCGTGGCGCAGGCGATGACGACGGTGCCAAGCCGCTCCACGCCGTCGGGCACCTCGAAGTGGTGGCCATGCAGCGTGCGGCCGTCCGGACAGGTGAAGCTCACGTCCATGGGAGGGCCATTGCGCTGAGCGTCTCGCCCATCTTGGCGCCGTGCGGCGGGACAACCATGACGCCGTCGGCGGCTGCGAGTCCGCGCATCATGGCGGAGTCACTGTTGGCGCACGGGGACGCGAGGCCGTACACCAATTTGTACGGCATGAGGCGTGTGGGGCCCTGGTATTCCTTGATGGGCGAGCCGCAGGCCACCTCCGTGGTGGCCGGCCGGGGCAGGCTTCCCAGCCTGGCCAGCAGCGGGGTGCCGAGCGTCATGAGGCCAATCATGGCGGCCAGCGGATTGCCGGGCAGGCCCACGATGAAGCGGCCGTCGGGCAGTTCGGCCAGCAGGGTGGGGTGGCCGGGGCGCATGGCGATCTGCGGGACGTGGAAGGTGCCGCCCATTGCCGTGATGGCCTCCCGCAGAAAGTCTGCGCTTGAGTGGCCCGTGGCGCCGGTGGTGATGACGACGTCGGCCGGGTCATCCTCGTCGTCGACGAGCGCGTCGAGCATCGAGGCCAAGGTGTCCCCCGCCCGCTGCAGCCCAACAACGGAGCCGCCCAGCATGGCGACGACCGCGCCAAGCTGCGGCGAAAACGCGTCGCGGACAAAGCCGGGTTCGGGGATGCCGGAGGGCACCACTTCGTCGCCCGTGAGGACGATTTTTACGGCAGGCCTGCCAAGGACCTGGAGTTCGTCCAGGCCGCCAAGGGCTGCCAAGGAAACATGGGCGGGGTTCAAGGTGGTGCCGGCCTCGATCAACCGCTCCCCGGCCTCGGCTTCCTGGCTGGCCGGCCGGATGTGCTGGCCGTTCTTTGGTTCGCCGGGACGGGCCGCAGCGCCGCGCACCAAAACCGGCAGACCGTCGTCGTCCGTCGACAGCGTGCCGGACTCGCTGCGCAGCACCGACTTGGCACCGGGCGGCATGAGACCCCCGGTGAGAATGGGAACGGCCTGGCCAGCTGCGAGCTTGTGGCCTTTCTCGGCGATGATCCACGGCGGGCTGCCGGCAACAGCCCAGCCGTCCATGGCCGAGGAAGCGTAATGTGGCATGGCGTGGCGGGAGAAGACGTCGACGCCAAGGATCCGCCCCATGGCCGATGCGAGCGGAACGGCGTGGGCAGGCAGCGGCACGGCAACCTCCCACGCACGGTCACGGGCTTCCTGCCAGGTGTGGGGCAGGACAACGGCGGGCGTTTCCGCGGGCGTTTCCGCGGCGGCAGTTTCGACGGCGGGCGCCGAATCGTTGCCAGCTTTCCGGCCGGACGGGGCCGGGTCCACACCATCAACCATGGTGATGCTAGTTTCCGGCGGGGGTTTCGGCAGCGCTGCCGCCAGCTGCCGCATCGGGTGCCTCGGCCGCCGGTGCCTGGGCCGCGGGTGCCTCGGCCGCGGCAAGCTGCTTGGCCAGACCCAACGCCGCCTTCATGGAAGCAGCCTCGCTTGCCTGGCCCGACCCGGCGGCCAACCCTGCGGCGAGTCCGGCCACAAACGTTGTCAACGGGGCCGCGGGGCGCACGATTGAGTGTGCGGCAACCCCTGCCAGGTTCAACACGGCGTGGATGTCAACGTCAATGTCGGCAATTTCAAAGGCTTCAAGCAGCTTCCGGGTCCACGCCTGCAAAACCTCATCTTGATTTTCCACTTGCTGACCTTTCGTGTCGGGCGGCCCCGCAGCAATCCCCTGCGCGCGGGCGTCCTCCCAGGTGTCGATGTCTGCCGTCAGGCCTGAAGGCACGACGCATTCCTTGATGTTCACATTAGCAAGCAAGGAGAAAACCGAGGCATTCTCCAGACGGTGCGCCGCCTGCGCCTCGCCCACAGCCGTCCGCAACGCCGCCAGCGGATAAATGGCTGCCAACGGCTGCTTCCGCCCGTCCGACACCGCCATGACACCCGCATCACCGGCAACTTCCCACAATTCCCGGACCAGCAGACGGGCAACTTCCGCCGCGCGTGGCATGTCGCAGGCAAGGACGAGCACATCCCCGTCCGCGTCCCCCAGCGCTGCCAGGCCCGCGGCAATGCCGGCCGCGGGACCTGAAAACGGCGGGTCCTCCTGGACCGTTGTCACGTGCTCTCGGAATTGTGCGGTCTCCAGCCAGTGCGCAATCTTTTCCACGGGACCCACGACGGCGATCCGGCCTTGCGTGTTTCCCTTCCCGCGCGCTGTGGCTGGCGCAGCGACGGCGGGCGATCCCGAGATGATGTGGGCTGCCGCGTCCACGGTTCGCGCCAGCAATGTCAGCCCTTCGAGGGTGAGTCCGGCCTTCGCCACCCCGCCGAGCCTGCGGGAGCGCCCGCCGGCCAGCACTATCGCATGCACGGGCACCACATCGAAGTCGTCATGGGTGCCATGGTATCCGGCCTGTCGGCCCGGAAGCACCACAACAGCCACCAGAAAAGAGCCCCCGACAAGAGCCCCCAGAAAAGATTCGTGCACTCACTGCACATTTGCACAAACTGCATTTAGACTTGGAGTTGTGCCGTTCGGAAATACGCGACACATGCTGTGCACCCTTTGGAGCCACCATGAGCACTGATTCACCGCTGACAACCCCAGTCCTGCCAGCCCTTCCGCCGGCCGTCCACGCCCGGGCAGCACTGTCCCAAGACACGTTGCGCAACAGAAAACGCACTGCCACACGGCTGGCCATCCGCCGTGCCGCCATCGAGCTGGGGCTTGAACACGGCTATGAAAATGTCACGGTGGACATGATCTGTGCGGTCAGCACGGTCTCCGCACGCACCTTCTTCAACTACTTTGGCAGCAAGGAAGGCGTGTACGTCAGCCCCACCAGGGTTATGCCCACGCCGGAGCAGCACAGGGCCTTCGTTGCGGGCAGTGGCTCCAGCGTGTTTGGCGATTTGTTCAACATGATTGCCGAAACCTTCGTCTCGGTCGACGCGGACTTTGAGCTGTTTCAGGCCAGGCACCAGCTGATCCACCAAACCCCTGAACTTCTCAACCGGGAAAAGGCCCGGATCAGTGAGACCGAGGAAAGCTACGTCGGCTGCGTCCTTGACAGATACCGTTTCCACGGCCGGAGCGAGGACCAAACACCCGACCTTGAGGACGAGGCCCGCATGGTTGTTTCCCTCGTTTCGGGGGCCATGCGCTTTGCGATGCAAAAGTGGGTGGCAGGCAATTTCACCGACACCCGCGAAGAGCTGGTCCAGGCCGCGTCGGCCTTGATTCAACGGATCACCAGCAACGAACACTGGCCCTAACCAGCTGCCGGCATCCCGGTCTGTCCGCATCCTGCGCTGTCCAGCGCAAGCCGCCCGTCGCCCTGGCCGTCCAGCGCAAGCCGGCGCCGCAACCCAAGGCCGGCGGCAGCACGCCGTCGTGCTTCACCAGAAAGATCCCCCACAGCCGCCCGCAAAAACATCCGGCCGCTAGGAAAACACCATGACTGCAACCACCCATAAAGTGCATCCACCCACCACCGGCGACCGGCGCAGCATCCTGCTGGTCTTTGCCGGACTCATGCTGACAATGCTGCTGGCCTCGCTTGACCAGACCATTTTCAGCACGGCCCTGCCCACCATTGTTGGCGAGCTCAACGGCGTCAGCGAGATGCTGTGGGTCATCACCATTTACATCCTCGCCTCAACCATCATGCTGCCGATTTACGGGAAGCTGGGCGACCTCATCGGCCGTAAGGGCCTGTTCATCGGCGCCATTTCAATCTTCATCGTGGGCTCCATCGTGGGCGGTTTTGCCCAGGACATGACGTGGCTGATCATTGGCCGCGGCGTCCAGGGGCTCGGCGGCGGCGGGTTGATGCTGCTCTCGCAGGCCATTATTGCCGACGTCGTCCCGGCCAGGGAGCGCGGGCGCTACATGGGCATCATGGGCGGCGTGTTTGCGCTGTCGTCCGTGGCCGGACCGCTGCTGGGCGGCTGGTTCACCGACGGGATCGGCTGGCGCTGGGGCCTGTGGATGAACATTCCACTGGGCATCCTGGCCATTGTTTCGGCCGCGTTCTTCCTGCGGCTGCCGGCGCATCCGCGCACCAAGGCCCGTGTGGATGTTGCCGGCATGGCGCTGCTGGGCGCCACCTCGACCCTGCTGGTGCTGGTCAGCACCTGGGGCGGGACCAAGTACGACTGGAGTTCACCGCAAATCATTGGCATGGGTGCGGGCACTGTGCTTGCCGCGCTGCTGTTTGTGCTGGTTGAACACCGTGCCCAGCACCCGATCATGTCGCTGCACCTGTTCAAGGACCGCAACTTCAACCTCACAACCGCTGCCGGGCTGATCACGGGCATCGCCATGTTCGGCACGCTCGCCTACCTGCCCACCTACCTGCAAATGGTGACCGGCGCCAACGCCACCCAGGCCGGCTTCCTCATGATCCCGATGATGGCGGGCTTGCTGGTGACCTCGATCGGCTCAGGGCAGCTGGTGAGCAGGACCGGCCGGTACAAGTGGCTGCCCATCACCGGCATGTTCATTGTGGCAGTTGCGCTGGTGCTGCTCTCAAGCATGACCCCCACCATGCCTGTCTGGGTCATCTGCGCCTACCTGGCCATCATGGGCATCGGGCTTGGCACGTCGATGCAGATCCTGGTGTTGATTGTGCAAAACCAGTTCCCCATTTCCCAGGTGGGCATGGCCACGGCATCCAACAACTACTTCCGCCAGATCGGGGCATCACTGGGCTCCGCCGTGGTGGGCAGCTTGTTTGCACACCGCCTGACGAGCATCCTGGCGGAACGGCTGGCAGGCACCGGCGGTTCCGGCGGGCAGGGCGCCGGGGCCGTCAACTCGCTCACACCCGAAATTGTCCGCCAACTGCCCGAACAGCTGCGCGGGATTGTGATCGGCGCCTACAACGACGCCCTGACACCCATCTTTGTGTACATGGTTCCGCTGCTGGTGCTGGCCGGGATCCTGCTGCTCTTCGTGAAGGAGATCCCGCTGGCCACCACCATCGACCGCGGACCGTCACAGCCCGAATCCGGGCGACAGGAGCCGGCGCAACCCGAGCGCAGCGACGGCGCGTAGAACCACCGGCGGAGCGTGTCCGCCCTCCGCTGCAAAGGCAACTGGGGCCGTCGTCGTACTTTGCCGGAAAGCCGCACCGTGGCACACCAGCGCCGACTGGCCCGGGCGTCAGGTTTGGGCCGAATGGAAGTCCACACCCGTTAAACGAATGAACCCCGTCCGAAGACGGGGTTCATTGGGTAAAAACGTTCTTTAGTGACCCATCGCAATGAAAACGGGACCTGAACCGACGTTGACGGAGAAGACTGCGGTTGTGCCGCCTTCCCATCCACCGTGTACGGCCTGGCCGTCGCCAATGTAGACAGCGATGTGGGCCAGGCCCGCGCCGCCGTCGGCGTAGTAAATCAAGTCACCGGGCTGTGCTTCGGCCTGTGAAACCGTGCGGCCCAAGCTCATGTAGCCAGCGGGCCAGTCGTGGAAGTTGATTCCAGCGGCAGCCAAAGAGTTGCTGGCAAGTGCGGTGCAATCCTGGGCAACGCCAAGCTGGGCCAGTGCGGCGCTGGCGATGGTTGCGCCAATTCCGCTCTGGGTTGCCGGTGCGGGTGCAGCTTCAGGAGTGCTGGTGGTTACAGTCGGAGCAGGTGCTGCTGCCGGTGCTTCTTCAACGACGGGTGCTGCTTCAGCAACCGGCGCTTCTTCAACAACGGGCGCTGCTTCAACGGCTTCAACAGCCGGCTCAACAGCAACTTCACTGCTCTGTGCCTCTACAACTGCCGGCGCTTCAACTACAGGAGCCGGGGTGGAGGTGATGGCGGGGGTGGCGAATGAGATCTTCACCGTGGATGCTGCCGTGATTACGGAAGCAAGTTCCGTGTTCAGGTTCAGCGTGGTGGCACCGTCAGAAGCGCGCTCCACTGTGGGAGTAGCCGCATTTGCTGCGATACCGGATGTCAGCACCAGTCCGGAGGCTGCTGCGATTACTGCGGCCTGACGACCAACCCCGCCGGCATTGGAACTGACGGCTTTCGTGAGGGTGGAGATCGGGCTGGTCTTAACAACCTCGGCGCGGTGGCGCCCAAGGGCAGTGTTTGAAGCCAAGAAGGATTCCTCTCCCAAAGCCTGCGAGGTAAGCTGTCGGATTCGGATGGGAGTCACCCGGCCGCTCCACGTTGGCACACCGAAAGAATTTCTTCTTTCCTGCGTTGAACGCTTCGCGGCTTCACCCCTAGGACTTTTGCTTGACGCGCAGTCCGATTATTGGTTCCCCCGCCCCTGCCAGACGATTGATACGAACGGACCATGAGTAGTGGCAGAGCTAGGCAATCAACCCATGGGCGCCAGCTTGATTCGAAGTTGGCGCGATTACGACGGTACAACAGATTTTTGGCAATGTCACGTTCAGGTCACGGTCCTGTGACTAACTCGTAACTAAAAGTCGCCTGTGGAGGAATTAAAGCCAGCCCAGGGGATCGACGGTTTCGTCATTGACGATGACCTCAAAGTGCAGGTGCGGGCCGGTCGAGGCGCCTGTGGAGCCGCTGAGGCCCACCACGTCGCCGCGTTCGACCTTGTCGCCAACCTTGACGGAGTTGCTGCTCATGTGGTTGTAGGACGTTGAGAGCCCGTTGCCGTGGTCCACGACCACACGGTTGCCGCCACCGTACTGGTGCCAGCCCGAGAAGGTGACAGTTCCGCCGGCGGCCGCAAGCACGTCAGTGCCGCTCGCAATGGCGAAGTCCTGGCCCGTGTGCTGCTCGTCAACCTGACCCGTGATGGGGCTGATGCGTCCGCCGAACGGCGAACTTGGCACCAGGTTCTCCAGCGGGGCTCCGAGAGTCCCCTTGGCAGCCTGCGGGGCGACGTCGGAGGCGTTGACCTTCAAGGTTTCCTTGAGCCGGCCATCGGGGTTCAATGCGCTGCCAACCTCAGGGGCGGCGAAGGCGATGGGGATTTCCGCCCCGGCCGTCACGGCAGGCTCCGCTTCCACAGATGCCGCTGTTGCGGTCTCAATGTGCTGCGTGTCAATGGCCTGTGTGGACGGCAGCGTGACTGCCAGGACCAGGCCTGTCGCGGCCATGGCCACGCCAACCTTCTGGCCGGCTCCGCTGGCAACACCTGCACGCAGCAGCTGGGCCACTGAAATGTTTGATGGTGAGCTGATTCGCTCTGCAGCAATGGCTGCACGGCGGCTTCCCGGCAGGGATGCAAGCTCATGAGTTACCGGCGACGACGCCCGACGGCGTCCCCGCTGTTTAACTTCTGACACTAATTACCTCTCTATAAAGCACCTGCGAAGTTAGCTGTCGGATTCGGATCAGAGAGTCATGCTGTTGATCCGGCCCAAGCTCTTGGCACACATCTGGCCATGGCACAGTCCAATGGATTGGGCCAGTCAGGTGTGTTGCGTTTCGAGTGTGGGCTTCACCCCAAGGCAGACTGTACGTCTGCCGAATGTGGTTCCCCCGCCCCTGCCTTAGTGATTACTGTCCATTGTTGCGAAGGCAAGGTTCGGTGTCGCAAAATGGTAACGCTTTGGTTACGGCGTCAGAATATTACTATACGGTACAAGCGGTAAACGTAACAATTCCGTTACCGAGATTGTCAATAGTGATTGGTCACAGTGGAAACTCTAACTCATGGCGACAAACACATGTGAGGCGACCTCAGGCGGGAGCTCCAGCGCCCCTTCGATGTCCGGGACGCGGACGGAAATGTACTCCCCCACCTGCGCCAGGGAAATCCTGGCGCCGGGCCGCAGGCCGCCTTCATCTAGCTGGAGCAGCAGTTCCGGCTCCACCTGGATGCGTTCGGAGAGCCTGTGAATGACAACCTCCTGGCCGGGTGAATACGTGGCCATGGCATCGACGAGCGTGACCAGCCCCGCCGCAAAAACGGGAGCAATCTCACCTCCGAGCTCTTCAAGCCCCGGAATCGGGTTCCCGTACGGTGACTCGTTGGGCCTGCCCAGCAGGTCGAACAAACGCTGTTCAACCCTTTCGCTCATCACATGCTCCCAGCGGCAGGCTTCTTCGTGGACATACGCCCAGTCAAGGCCAATGACATCGGCAAGCAGCCGTTCAGCCAGCCGGTGCTTGCGCATGACGCGGGTGGCCTTGTCCCGTCCGGCAGGGGTCAGTTCCAAATGCCTGTCACCGGAAACTATGACCAGGCCGTCGCGTTCCATGCGTCCAATGGTTTGGGAGACTGTGGGGCCGGAGTGGTGCAGGCGCTCGGCAATGCGCGCCCGCAAGGCCACGATGTTCTCTTCTTCCAACTCCAGGATTGTCCGCAAATACATTTCCGTCGTGTCAATCAGATCAGCCACGTCAGCATCCTCCTGTTATTGGGCAAGTTTGGGGCAAGGACTTTCGTGTCTACGTTAGCCTGATTGCAACGATCCCGGGAATCCACGCCCTCTTCTTGGAACCGATCCCCGGTGCAGAATATTTCTTGACCCGCGGACACTTTTTCCGCTGGAGCCGGTTCTACGGCAGAATTGGCAGCAGCCACTGGCACCGACATACCTTCCATCGCATAATTTTTGGAGCAACTCGTGAGCGATTCCACGCCCCTCACCATTCCCGCCAACCTGCGTCCGGCCGACGGCCGTTTTGGCGCGGGCCCTTCCAAGGTCCGCCCCGAGCAGGTGGCGGCACTCTCCGAAGCAGGCTCTGCACTGTTGGGCACCTCCCACCGCCAGGCTCCGGTCAAGAACCTTGTCGGCGACGTCCGCAGCGGCCTGAAGCAGTTCTTTGGCGCCCCTGACGACTACGAGGTCATCCTGGGTGTTGGCGGTTCCACGGCATTCTGGGATGTTGCCTCGTTTGGTCTTGTGGAGAAAAAAGCCCAGCACCTGTCCTTCGGTGAATTTGGTTCCAAGTTTGCCGCGGCCACCAACAACGCCCCGTTCCTGGACTCCTCCTCCATCATCAAGGCCGAGCCCGGCACCCGCCCGGTGGCAGTGGCCGAGGCCGGTGTGGACGCCTACGCCTGGCCGCAGAATGAAACCTCCACCGGCGTTGCCGCTCCCGTGCAGCGGGTCGCCGGCGCCGACGACGGCGCCCTGATGCTGATCGATGCCACCTCAGCCGCCGGCGGCCTGGCCGTGGACGTGCGTGAAAGCGATGTTTACTACTTCGCCCCGCAAAAGAACTTCGCCTCCGACGGCGGACTCTGGCTTGGCCTGTTCTCCCCCGCCGCGCTGGAGCGTGCAGCCCGCATCGGTGCGTCGAACCGCTGGGTGCCGGACTTCCTGAACCTGACCACCGCCATCGACAACTCGCTGAAGAACCAGACGTACAACACGCCTGCGCTGTCGACCCTCGTCACCCTCAACAACCAGGTGCAGTGGCTCAACTCGAACGGCGGCCTCGACTTCGCCTCTGCACGCACCGCGGATTCAGCCGGACGCTTGTACTCCTGGGCAGAAGCTTCGCCGGTGGCCACCCCGTTCGTCAGCAACCCCGCAGACCGTTCAAATGTCATTGTCACCATCGACTTTGACGATTCCGTGGACGCCGCAGCCGTTGCCAAGGTGCTTCGCGCCAACGGCATCGTGGACACCGAGCCGTACCGCAAGCTTGGCCGCAACCAGCTTCGCATCGCCACCTTCGTTGCCATCGATCCGGAAGACGTCTCGGCACTCATCAACTGCATCGACTACGTGATCGAAAACATGTAGCCGGCCCGCGCCCAGAGGCTCAGCGGCTCAGCGCCCTGAGCCCCGATGCAAGGAAAGGCCCCTCCAGTGGTTGGAGGGGCCTTTCCTGTGCGTTTTTGCGTCCCTATCGACGGTGCCGCCGTCCGGGACCGCCTGTTTGCTCACGAACAAGCGTCTGGCCCGCGAACCAGCTGTTGGGCAACCGCTGATTCGCGGGGCAAGCGCTGTTTCACGGCAGGAGCGTCCCCGCCGGCACCATTTAGACCGCTGATTCGCGGGGCAGGCGCTGTTTCACGGCAGGAGTTTGAGTCCCGCCAGCTGAATTTAGTGTGACTCTTCCGATTCGTTGTCCCAGTGGCCCTGGGCGTCAGCGGATCCGTCGGTCTGCTCGGCTGCCGGGTCTGTGTCGGTGTCTGCTGATGACGCAGTCGGTTCTTGAGCCGGTTCCGCCGGTGCACCTTGGCCCGATGCGGCATCTGCTGCCTGCTGGTCCTCAGGGCGAACCCGCTCCGACCAGGGCACCCACGCCGGCGCCAGAACAGAATCTTCGGTGGGCAAAAGTCCCACCTCGTTGACGGTCGCGGCCTTGCCCCGCGAGATCCGGGCCAGCGTGGCAAACCACACCCAGCCCCGGTACCCGGGCTTTTCGGATTCAAACAAGTGCGTCACGCACCTGACACCCTCGCTGCGGGCGCCAAGGTGCTTGCCGATGTCCCCGCTGCCGGCAATGCTCTGCACGGCAGTGCGGGCGGTCGCCACCTCAGCTGCAAGGAAGGCATCCGGCTTTCCCACCCGCCAGAGGGGCACGCCGGGGCGCGCCTCGGGGATGGCGGCTGGAACTGCTGGAGCGGCTGATTCGCCGGGAAGTTCGGTCATGGTGGGCACCGTCATGCGTCGAAGTTGTCGGCAACCTTGCGCAATGCTGCGGCAATCTTGCTCGCGTCACCGTCAGGATACTTGCCGTTGGTCAGGGATCCCACAGAGTGTTCAAGCAAGGAAACCAGGTCCTGCACGATGGGGGCAAGGTCGCGTGCGGGCATCCGCTTGGCCTTGGCCACCGATGCGCCGCGGTCCAGGAGCTTGGCGGCCATGGCTTGGGCGCCCTTGCGTCCGTCGGCCACACCAAATTCCATCCGCATGCCCGGCTTGATGTCGCCTGCTTCCGCGGGCAGTGCATTGGCGCGCAGGAACACCTCGCGTCCGTCATCGGCAGCAATGATGCCGAAGCCTTTTTCGTTGTCGTACCACTTCACTTTGCCAATTGGCACTTGCCTTACCCCTTAAAAGTCTTGTTGGCCGGAATCACATGCTGCCGACTGTGCGATTCATCTTCGCCGTACCCGGGCCAGGAATCATGCGGCCGATACCTTCAGTGACAGATTGCATAGCTCTACTAGGCTCTAGGTTACCGTGTTGGCGAAACTGCTGCGGTTTGTGCCACACCTGTCCGCTGTTAGCGTTAACTCCATGAGCCCCCATTTTTCCGCCCCGCAACCCGTCAACCGCGGCTGGCAGTTGTTCAATTACGCGGCCATGGCCATGGCCTTGACAGCACTTGTCTGCCTCATCGTCGTGTTGATCAGCAAATGGGCCGGCGGCTCACCGTGGCCCGGCTTCAACTGGATTTCCATGATCGCCCTCCCGCTCGCGTTCCTCATGATGGGCGCCAGCGTCCTGCGTTCGGTGACCATCCGCCGCCGGCTCTAACGTTTCAGCTGAATGCCATGAGCACCCTGGCCGCCTTGGCCGCAGATCTGGCGGACCGTTCCGATGCCGAGTTGGTGCAACTGTTACGACTGCGCCCGGATGCCATGGCCCCGCCGGTCGCCAACTTTGCCGGCCTGGCCAGCCGGTTGTCCACGGCACACAGCGTGGACCTGGCCCTGGACCGGCTCAACCTGCCGCAGTTGCAGGTGCTGGCCGCCTTGGCTGCCGGCGACGCTGCCGAGGAACACACCCCGTGGCTCCCTGAGCTGCACGCGCTGGCACTGTTGGTTGCCGCTGAGCCCGCACACAATCAACAGAAGCACGACGGCGGCACCCGCCACCTTCTCCCCCTCGCCTCCGTGGGATCCTCCCTGGGCCGAAAGGCCCCGGCGGGAGACACGCCCGGCCCCGCCTTCGCCGGGCCGCTGCGGTCCCAGCCGCCAGCAGCCACGACGCTGCCGGTTCCACTCCGGATTCGGGACAATGCCGCGGGCAGCGCCATGGAAACACTCTTGCGGAACATGACAGGGCTGGTGGAACTGGCCGGCCACACGCCCATGGAGTCCCTGCGCAGCGGAGCACTGGGTGTAAGAACCGTGCGAAAGCTGGCCGGATCACTGCAAATCAATGAAGCACAGTTGTGCTTTTATCTGGAACTTGCTGCCAGGGCCCAGCTGATCCGCTTTGACAGCAGTGCGCTGCGATGGCGGGCAGCGGCGGCCGGATGGCTTGAGCTGGACAGGACCGCACAATGGCTCGCGCTGGTGCAGGCCTGGCAGGACAGCGGCAGGAAGCCCACACCTTCAACCACACTTTCACCCGCGCTCCCGTTTTCATCTTTACCGCATCCGGAAGCCGCGAAGGTCCCCGCAGCCGCAAGGCCGCTGGCACCGGCTGCCGGGCATCCCCAGGCGCGGACACTGCGCCGCAACGTTCTGTCTGCAGTCCGCGACCTCGCAGTCACTCCGGTCACCCCGGCCGCCTCGGCCACCACGCCAGCACGAGCGCCAGTCCCCCAAAGCAGCACAAGCCCGGCACCCGACGCTGCATCCGTCCTGGCACTGCTTCGCTGGCGCCACCCCCGCCAGCTGGAGGAGCTGTCAAAGTTGGTGCCGGACATCCTCCACGAGATGGAGCTGCTGGGGCTCACCGGCGTGGGCAACCTGAGCGATCCGGGTCGCGCTGTCAGCCTCGGGAATTGGGACGCTGCTGGTGCCTCGCTGCACCTGCTGCTGCCGGCTCCCATCGAGCATTTCGTCATTCAAGGCGACTTGACGGCCGTCGCGCCGGGTTTCCTCGCACCGGCAGTGGCGGCTCGTTTGAAGTTGCTCGCGTCCACCGAGGGACAGGGCGCTGCGGGCATCTTCCGCTTTAGCCAAACCTCGCTGGAGGCCGCCATGGCCGCCGGCCTGGACAGCAACACAATTCTCGCGTTCCTGCGCCGCCATTCAAGCACAGCCGTGCCACAATCGCTGGAGTACTTGGTCACCGCCGCCGCCCGCCGCACCGGGGAACACAGCGAACCAACCGGGCCAACCGCGCCAGCCCTTGCCGCGTCTGCACCTGCCCAGCCCGCGACCAAGCGGAACCCGGTTTCCGCCGTCGTGCCTCCCCGACCCGAGGGCTCAATGCGAGCACGCGGTTCAGCCGCGGCAGACTATTTTGAACGGGCCGACGGCTCCATGCCCGAGCCGTCCGAGGCGGAAGTGACGGCCCAGATTTCGCGGCTGCGCAGCGAGCCGGTGTGGGCCGCCGACGACGGCGGCGAATCGGGTCCGTCGCGGGTCATGGAACAATTGCGGCAGGCGATTGAAGCCGGAGCCGACGTGTGGCTGCAGGTTGTCGATGGTGCCGGGGAACGTGAGCGGCTGTTGCTGCGGCCGATATCGCTCGTCGCCGGGACGCTCCGGGCCCGGCCGCCAGGCAGCTCGTAGGAACGGCGGTTCAGCATTCACCGCATCATGGCTACAGAACAGGCAGCCTCATCCGAAACCGGCAGGACCAGCCCACCAAAAGGGAAGGCGCACCATGGCTGACGGCCCCTTGATTGTGCAGAGCGACAAAACGATCTTGCTGGAAGTGGCACACCCGGAATCGACCCCCGCCCGCCACGCCATCGCCGCCTTCGCCGAACTGGAACGGGCGCCGGAGCACATGCACAGCTACCGGATCACCCCGCTGGGATTGTGGAACGCCAGCGCGGCCGGGCTCGACGCCGAACATGTGGTGGATACGCTGCTGCGATATTCGCGCTACCCGGTGCCGCATGCACTGCTGCTTGACATTGCCGAGGTCATGGCCCGGTACGGGCGGCTGCGCCTGGAGCAGGACCCGCAGCACGGCCTGGTGCTGCGCAGCGATGACGAGCTGATTCTTGCCGAGGTCTGTCACGTCAAGAAGGTCGCCGCCCTGCTTGGCGCCCGCATCGATCCGCTGACAGTCGTGGTGCACGGCGCGGCCCGCGGCGAGCTCAAGCAGCTGCTGCTCAAGGCCGGCTGGCCCGCGGACGACCTTGCCGGGTACGTCGACGGCACGGCGCACCTGATGGCGCTGACGGAAACCACGCTGACTGAAACCACCCGGCCTGCTCCGTCCGAAAACACGCTGAGCGAAAACACCGGGCCGGCTCCATGGACGCTGCGCCAATACCAGCGCACTGCGGAGGAGAATTTTTGGGCTGGCGGTTCGGGCGTGGTGGTGTTGCCGTGCGGTGCGGGCAAGACCATTGTGGGGGCGGCCGCGATGGCCGCGTCGGGGACCACAACGCTCATCCTTGTCACCAATACCCTCTCGGCCAGACAGTGGAAGGCTGAGCTGCTCAAGCGCACCACGCTGACGGCGTCGGAAATCGGCGAATATTCAGGCTCCGTCAAGGAGGTCCGGCCCGTCACCATCGCCACATACCAGGTGCTGACGACGCGGCGCAATGGCAGCTACCCGCACTTGGAACTGCTCAACGACAACGACTGGGGCCTGCTCATTTATGACGAGGTGCACCTGCTGCCGGCCCCGATCTTCCGCATGACCGCCGAGCTCCAGGCCCGCCGGCGGCTGGGGTTGACCGCCACGCTGGTGCGGGAGGACGGCCGCGAGGGCGAGGTGTTCGCGCTGATCGGGCCCAAACGCTACGACGCACCCTGGAAGGACATCGAGGCGCAGGGCTACATTGCACCGGCCGACTGTGTCGAGGTCCGGGTCGATCTGGCCCGTTCGGAGCGGCTGGCCTATGCCACCGCGGACGACGGCGCGAAGTACCGTTTGTGCGCCACCTCCCTGGCCAAGTCGGAGGTTGCGCAGACCCTCGTGGCAGCCCACGCCGGAGAGCAGATCCTGGTGATTGGGCAGTACATTGACCAGCTCGACGAGCTGGCCGCGCGCCTGGCCGCCCCGCTGATCAAGGGCAGCACTCCAGTGAAGGAACGTGAGCGGCTCTTTGCCGAGTTCCGCGACGGACGCCTCTCCGTGCTGGTGGTGTCCAAGGTGGCGAACTTTTCCATCGACCTGCCCGAGGCCTCGGTTGCCATCCAGGTCTCCGGGGCTTTTGGCTCCCGGCAGGAGGAGGCCCAGCGCCTGGGCCGGCTGATGCGGCCCAAGTCCGATGGGCGCACCGCCCGTTTTTACACCTTGGTGGCCCGGGACACCGTCGACGCCGACTTTGCGGCCAAGCGCCAGCGCTTTCTGGCCGAGCAGGGCTACGCGTACCGGATCATCGACGCAGCAGACGCCGGCGATGCAGGTGCCACACCCGACGCACCCAGCACCGAAATCCC
This sequence comes from Specibacter sp. AOP5-B1-6, assembly GCF_052376555.1. NCBI lineage: Bacteria > Bacillati > Actinomycetota > Actinomycetes > Micrococcales > Micrococcaceae > Specibacter > Specibacter sp. AOP5-B1-6. The sequence continues at coordinate 41,502 of NZ_JBQSVT010000011.1, read as the reverse complement.
CCCGCGCTGACCAGTCCGGCCCCATTGACACCCCCGCAGTGCTGACCCCTCCAGTGCTGGACCCTCTCGCAGCAATGGCGGGTTTTTCACCAACCCTCTCGCAGCAAATACACCCACGCTCCACCGGCGCTTCCGGAGTAGGATCACATCAACGGTCCACCGCCGGGCACATCTGATTTTTGGGTGTCTCCGGTTCCATCTGCATGGAGGCGCCATGAGCACCGAAGAGTCAGTTGCCGCCCACTACAGCCGCGGCAATGCCGAGGAGCAATTACTGGGCATCGTCCGTGCTGCCGGAGGCAATCCGGAGAGCTTTTCCCCGGCCGAGCTGCACGGCGCGGACCAGCTCCACATTGGCGGGGCGGCCGCCACCACCCGGGTGGCTGAACGCGTCGGCATCAACGCCGGCAGCCGCGTCATTGATCTCGGTTCGGGGCTGGGCGGCGTGGCCCGGCACGTGGCCCACGAGTGTGGGGCGAGCGTCCACGGCGTCGAGCTGACACCACAATTTGTTGACACCGCCCGCTCCATCACGGAGCGCACAGGATTGTCCGGGCAGGTGTCGTTCAGCCAGGGCAGCATTCTCGCCCTGCCGTTCGGCGACGACACCTTCGACGCGGCGTTGATGGTGCACGTCGGGATGAACATCCAGGACAAGGACAAGGTCTTTGCCGAGACTGCGCGCGTCTTGCGGCCCGGCGGCGTCCTGGCCGTGTACGACATTATGCTTCTGGGCGGAGACATTGAACAGTATCCGCTGCCTTGGGCGGCCACACCCGAAATCTCCTTTGTGTAACCCCCGCTTGCCTACAGTGATGGGCTGGCGCAGGCCGGATTCACCGTGGATCAAGAGGCCAAGCCCCTGGCCGAGGGCATCGCATTCCTGGAACAGGCCCTTTCCTCCGGCGGCCCCGCGGGCTTGGAAGGCCCCGCCTTGGCCAACCTTCTGGCCGCATTCCGTTCAGGCCTGCTGGCACCCGTGGAGATATACGCCTACCTGCCGTGACTCTCGACGAATCCCTCCGGCACCGCCGAGAATCGAAGTCACAGTTGCTGGACGAGAAACAGGATGAAAAACGCCCGGAAAGCGCCTCGACGTCCAACAACTGCCACCTGGATGGCTAGAACACGATTCGCAGCGAAGCGAGCCGGTCCGCGAGCGTCGGGTCTCCCTCAAGGGACTTGACGGCTGAATCAGGGTCCCGTCCGGACAGGCTCCGGCAAAATTCCACACCATCACCCTGCACCTGGCCTTGCACTGTGACACCGCCCAGCCGCCACGTCCCCTCCAACTCCCCCGTCAGGAAAAGTTCGACGCCGGGCCCCTCACCCCACGCCATGGCAGCGTCCCGCACGATCTGCTCCATCACCAACGCGTCCGCCGTGGTCCCTGTCCTTGGCAGGTCCGTGGCCCGGGCCAGGTCAAAACCGTGCAGCCAGGCATCCCTGAGGTAAATCACGTTGAACAGATAGCCAAGCCGCAGCGGAACATCGCCCGGGGCCATGGTTGGGTCCACGGGAATGCCTGTGAGCAGGGACGGAAAGTTGAGAACACGTTTTGCCACCTTCGGAGCATTCTCCCGGTAGCGCCGGCGGAGCTGTTCGATGGGCTCGCCGTCGTGGTCGTCGACTTGAACCTGATTGGCGGCGTCAAGCGGCGAAAGGTGGGGATAGCGCCGTCGTCCCCTCAGCCTGCGCCACAATACGGTGGGGACGTGCAGCGCATCCTCCTGGGCGCCCAACAGGTGGGAGGTCAGATGGCGCACGGTCCAGCCGGCGCAGTCGGTGTCCAGCCCCCACTGGGGCGGGGCGAGCGCATCCAGGCAATCCGCCAAGGCCGTCATGACTGTCAGGTAGGCGTCGGCGGCGTAGACACGGCCGGTTTGCGGAAGGGTTTGGGCAGGCTTGGCGGTGGAATTCATGGCGTACTCCTTCAGGGAGTGTATTGGGCCAGCCACATGGCCATCGCGGGATCCATCAGCCGGGTGTACCGGCCGGACTCTGCGCCGCCGAGCGGTTCGTTGGCCAGTTGCTGGGAAACGACGCCGGCGATCACCGAGGTGAACAGCAGGACGGCGTCGTCGGTGGCGGCGGCCGGCAACAACCGGCCCCGCTCGACGGCGAGCACCAGGAGCGCCCGCGTTTCAGCCATGAGGTCAACGCTGGGCGCGAAGGCCTGAGGCGAGGGTTCAAAGCCCGGCACTGGACGCCAGACCAATAACTGGGCGCTGACCGGATGGCGCACCAGCCAGCCCACGTAGGCGCGCGCCCCGGCCAGCAGCGCCGTCAAAGGATCAGTCCCGGTGCTGTAGCCGGCAGCCCGCACGGCCGCGGCCAGTTCGGCGCTGCCCTGGGCGAAGAGTGCGTCGTAAAGTGCCATCTTCGAGGGGAAGTACTCGTAGAGCGACGGTGGCTTCATGCCAACAGCCCGGGCGACGCCCGAGAGCGACATCCCTGCCACGCCGTCGCGGGCCATCAGCTTCACGGCGGCGGCGAGGATTTCCTCGATCGTGGCCTGCCGACGGAGTTGGCGCCTGTCCTTAAGTACGTCCATCTCCCCAGTGTGCGCCTAATGGCATTAGGAATACAAGAGGGTGTTAGGCGTTTTTTTGGCGCGGCGGACCCCGGGACTTCCTCAGGCCAGAACTGCCTTGAGCGCCACCAGCGCCTCGGCGAGCGGCGGCAGCTCCGGGTGCCAGGCACGCTCCCATTCCAACGACACCCACGGATCGGAAATCCCCTGTGCTGCGGCCACGCCAGCCAGCAGGTCCTGCATCCGGTCCAGCGGCAGCTCGCCCTGGCCCGGCAGGCTGAGCGTCACGGTATTGGCGCCCGGATTGCGCACCCCGTCCTTGAACTGCGCATACGCCAACCAATCGACCAGCAGTTCGGCCGTGCGTGCAGGCGTTTCGTCATGGCGCCAGGGGTGCATGAGATCCCAAATCACCTTGACCGGAGCATCGGGCGCCACGTGGGCCAAAATTCTCATCACGTCGCTGGCCCGCGGGTGCGAGTCATGGGTTTCGAGCAACATCAACACCCCGCGCGCCTGCGCATGGACGGCTGCAGCATTGAGCCGCCGGGCGCCGCGGAGGTCGGCCGCCGCCATGTCAGCCGAGGGGGCCTCCCCTTGCCCGCATGGGTCCAGCCCGGCACCGGGAAAGACCCGCACCTGAGCGCCGGTCCCGGTATTTCCGGCGGAAAGATCGGCGGCAAGGTCGACGGCGGCCAGCAGCTCCGCGAGCACGGGATCGTGTGCGCCGGGCTCACCGGAAGCCCCGGCAGGTGCACAGATCCGGACGTAGCTGGCCAGCGTAAGTACCGTCAGCCCGGCGTCGGCCAATGCAGCAGCAACGGAGGCCCGCTCCTCGACGCCCATGCCGTCGAACACGAACTCACCGTCGGCCGCCCGCAGCTCAACCCCGGTGGCTCCTGCTGCATGGGCAGTGTCTATGACCTGCGCCAGGGAGTCGCCCGGGCACCCCAGAGTGGAAAATGCCAACGGCATGGTGCACCTTTCAATAGTGAACAAGCGTACTCAACCACACTAATGGGGAAACCGCTTTCCATCAATGCTGGGGGGCGCCTCCAATACCCCTTTATTCCTCCTGTGGAACACTGGTAGCTCTTGTGGTTACCCTTAGTCTTTGGCGGTTACCCGCCCGAAGGAGCAACAATGACCGGCCCGGTAGCCAGACACTCCAGCACACCCGCCAAGTCCCAGCAGCCCGCTCTGCCCAACATCGTCTTCATTCTCAGCGACGACCAGGGACCGTGGGCGTTGGGCTGCGCCGGCAATGACGATATCCACACCCCGCACCTCGACGCGCTGGCGGCTGGCGGCACCCGGCTGGAAAACTTCTTTTGCGTCTCCCCTGTCTGCTCCCCCGCACGGGCCAGCCTGATGACAGGGCAAATTCCGTCCCGTCACGGCGTGCATGACTACCTGACCGGCGTCGAAGTGGGCACCCAGGCACCTGACTACCTGGCCGGGCAGGATATTTTCACCGACGTCCTGGCCGACAACGCCTACCGGATGGGACTCTCCGGAAAATGGCATTTGGGTGCCAACGACGCCCCGCGCAAGGGCTTTGTCCACTGGTACGGGCTGGAAGGCGGCGGCAGCCCGTACACCGGCGCAACCATGTACCGCAACGGCGAGCGCGAGGTTGCCCCCACGTACCTGACCGACGCCATCACCGAAGACGCCCACGGCTTCCTCGAGCGGGAAGCCACCCGCCAGGAACCCTTTTTCCTGGCGATCAACTACACGGCCCCGCACAAACCGTGGAAGGGCCAACACCCCAAGGAGTTTGAAGACCTTTACGCGGATTGCTCCTTCGAGAGCTGCCCGCAGGAGGAGCCCCACCCCTGGCAGCCAACCGTTGACGGGGTGGCGATCGGCGGGGAACCGGATGTTCGCGCCGCCCTGGTCGGGTATTTCGCGGCCGTCAGCGCCATGGACGCCGCCATTGGCGGGCTCATGGCGCATCTGGACGAGCTGGGCGTCAGGGACGATACGCTGGTGATTTTCAGCAGCGACAACGGTTTTAACGCGGGCCACCACGGCATCTGGGGCAAAGGCAACGGGACCTTCCCGCAAAACATGTATGACTCCTCCGTCAAGGTCCCCGCGATTTTCCACTGGCCGGGGCGCATCGCCGCAGGACAGCTCCGGGAGGAGTTGCTCTCCGCCTACGATGTTGCCGCCACCATCCTTGAGCTCGCCGGGCTCAACCCCGCCCCCTTCGAGACGGGCCCCGGCAGTTCCTTCGCTCCTCTGCTGCACCCGGCCGCGGTGGATGCTCCCACGCCGGATTCGGACGCACGGGCGGCAGAGGCCGTCGTGGTTTATGACGAATACGGTCCGGTGCGCATGATCCGCACCCCCGACCTCAAGTACGTCCACCGCCACCCGCATGGGCCGCACGAACTGTATGACCTCGCCGGAGATCCCGGCGAGCGGGTGAACCTGATGTCGGCAGAGACGGACGACGGCGTTCCGCACCCCGCGCTTCCCGGTCTGCGTTCGCGGCTGGCCTGCTGGTTTGCCGAGCACGGCGTGCCGGAGTTTGACGGTGCCGCGCTGCCGGTTGCCGGCGCGGGACAGCACCGCCCGATCGGCGGACCCGGCAACATCTCCGACCCGCTGGGCGCGTTCACGGGGCCGAGCTGGGACGGGTGTAGCGGCACTGTCCGAAAGGTTCATCCTGACAGGTAGTCCTTTATTCCTCTTGTGCCGGTGGGTTTGACTTCCAAATACCGCAGCGCCCCGACGCCACGCATCGGGGCCCGAGAAGCAAAGGAATTATGCAATGACGCATGGACTGACTCGACGACACATCCTGCAGGGCGCGGGAGCCCTGACACTTGCTGGCCTGCTCGCCGGAGGCTTTGCCCCGCTCGCCCATGCCGCTGAGACGGCCAGCGCCCCGCAGCTTGCTGCCTTGCGGGAGCGATGGGCCGACCAGGTCACCGGCCGAAAACTGATCACCGCAGGGGATGCGGATTACGCAGCGTCACTGGGCGCACTGGACTCCGCTGTCAGCGATTCAGTGGCAAGGCTGCTACCGGAGGGAAGCCGGGTGCAGGTCTTCTCCGACGCCGCGTTCACCTCCGATGTACAGGTGGTCACGACGTTCAAGCGACTGGCCCAAATGGCTGCCGCCTGGACCACCCCCGGCTCGCAACACGAGGGCAGCGCCACATTGCTGGCCCACATTCTGGCAGCCTTGGAGGACAGCAACCGCCTCATTTACAACAAGGACCAGAAGGAGTTCGGCAACTGGTGGAACTGGGAAATCGGTGTGCCCCGGCCGCTGGGCGAAACCCTGGCCATCCTTGGCAGCCACGTATCGGCGGATCTGCTGGACCGCTATGCAGCAGCCATAGACCACTACATTCCCGAGCCCACCATGCAGTTCCCTGATGAACGCGGCAAAATCATCTCCGAGGGCGCCAACCGCGTGGATATCTGCCAGGGCATCATCATCCGCTCAATTGTTGGCAACGACCCCGTCCGGCTCGCGGCAGCCATCAACGCACTGAGTCCCGTGTGGCAGTACGTCACCAGTGGCAACGGCTTCTTCTCCGACGGTTCCTTTGTACAGCACTCCACCATCGCCTACACGGGAACGTACGGACTGGTGCTGCTCAGCGGCCTCGCCAAGCTGTTCTCCCTGCTGGGTGAGTCGGATCATGCGGTGTCGGACCCCAGCCGCGACATCCTGTTCAAGACGGTGGAGGATTCCTTTGCACCGTTCCTGCACAACGGCCAAATGATGGACGCTGTCCGCGGCCGCGCCATTTCACGTGCCAACGAGCGCAGCTACACCAATGGTGACATGGCCATTGAATCGATCCTGTTGCTTGCCCGTGCGGTGGACCCGGCCACGGCGGCGCGCTGGCGCGGCCTGTGCCAGGGCTGGATCTCGCGGAACACCTTTGAGAATCCCATGGCAGGCGCCTCCATTCCCCGCAACGCGCTGCTGAAGGAGCTGGCCGTCTCCGGCACGGCACCCATTGCCGAGGCGACGGGCCACAGCTTCTTCGCCGGCATGGACCGCTCCGTGTACCGCGGCAACGGCTGGGCTGTGAGCCTTGGCCTGTGCAGCAACCGCATCTCCTGGTACGAATGCGGCAACGGCGAAAACGATTTGGGCGCCCAGACAGGCTCCGGCCTGAGCTACCTCTACACGGGCAAGGCCGACCACTTTGACGACGAATTCTGGCCCACCGCAAACCTTGGCCGGCTGCCCGGCATCACGGCAGACGCCACGCCACTGCCACCACGGGTCGAGGGGCAGTGGGGAGCCATCACGCCCAAGAATGAATGGACCGGCGGCACTACCCTGGGCCGGAACGGCGCAGTCGGCATGCACCTGATTGCCCCGGGAGGCACCGGCATGGCGGCCCGCAAGGCCTGGTTCTACGCCCCCGACATGGTGGTGGCCCTCGGTGCGGACATCCACACGGGCAGCACCGCACCGGTGGAAACCGTTGTCGAACACCGCAACCTCGGTTCAGAAGGCGGGGCCAACATAACCGTCGACGGCGGGACGCACACCGCGCCCATCGGAACCACCGCGGTCCACGAGAACCCCACGTGGGCGCACGTGGACGGCACCGGAGGCTACCTTTTCCTGGGGGACGAACCCGTGACGGTGCTGCGGGAACAACGCGAAGGATCGTGGCGAAACATCCACACCAGCGGCCCCGTCGCGGCCATCCAGCGCGAGTACGCCACCTTGCTGATCAGCCACGGCGCCAACCCGGATGCCGCCGGTTACGCCTATGCGCTGCTGCCCGGGGCCACCCCGAAGAACACGGAGAAGGCAGCTCGCAAGGCGCCCCGGGTGCTGCGCAATGACGCCGTGGGGCAGGGTGTTTCCTTCGGCGTCAAGCAGGAAGCCGCCATCTTCTGGCAGCCAGGAACGGTGGGATCCATCTCCGCGGACCGCGCCGCCTGCGTGCTCTTTGACGGCAACCCGGGGCAGGGCACACTGGCCGTGGCCGACCCCACCCAGGCCGCCGAGTCTGTTGCGGTGACCATTGCCGGCACCAAATACCGGCGCATCACCTCCGGCGCAGGTGCCACACTGTCACTGGACGCCGACGGCAGCACAGTCGTCACGGTCAACACGGCCGGGCTCATGGGCCGCACGGCGAAAATCGGCCTGCACCGCTAGGCCGGCAGCTCCGTGCTCGGCGCCTGTCCGGCACCGTATTCGATACAAAAGGGGCGGATCACATGATCCGCCCCTTGCCTTGCCTCTCCGCGTGGTTCAGTGGGCCAGTGCCGGGGAAAGCTCCACCGGAGCCCCACTCTCAGCGGATTCATAGGCTGCCAGGACCAGCTCCACCACATGCTTGGCGTGGTCACCGCTGACGGCCGGCTCCACACCGCTGTCCACGGCCGCGAAGAAGTCGGCCAGCTGCGCCGTGAACGCGTCCTGGATGTCCCGGGCCGATCGGGTGTGCAGCACGGTGCGGACGCCGTCGACCTCCATGAACGTGCCCTGGCGCGGATCGACGGTGACGGTGCCGAACTCACACACAACGAGCATTTCATCGATGTGCTCGGGGGTGTCGGAGACAATGGCGATGCGCAGCTGGACACCGTTGGCCAGCAACAGTTCCATGGTCCCGTCGGTCTCCACAGGCGCGCCAAAACGGTTCAGGGTGGTCGAGGAAATTCGCACGGCCGGGGCGCCACCAATCCACAAGCTCCGGTCCAGGCAGTGTGCGCCAATGTTGATGAACGCTCCGCCGCCGGAGACGGCCTTGTCAAAGAACCAGTCGGGACGGGAGCCGGGGCGGTAGTCGGTGCTGCGGTAGTCGTGGATCATGAGCACCCGGCCCAGCACCCCGGATTCCAACGCCGCAAGAAGCGCCAGCTTTTCAGCCATGAAGTGCTGGATCATGCCCACCACCATGACCACACCGGCCGCGGCGCACGCCTCCTCCATGATCCGGGCGTCCGCCAGCGTTGTGGCCATGGGCTTTTCCACCAGCACATGCACGCCGTGCGCGGCGGCAGCCACCACCATGTCCTTGTGCAGGCTGTGCGGTGTGTTGATGACGACCGCGTCCACCACACCCGCTGCCAGCATTTCCTGGTAGTCGGTATAGACGGCGGCACCCCAGGGGCCGGCAGCCTTCGCGGCCGTGTCCGCATTCAAATCGCATACCGCGGCCAGGGTCAGCCCTGGCAGGTCGGCGGCTCCCTGTGCATGAAGTCCGGCGACCGCACCTGCCCCAATAATTCCCAAGCGCATGATTCACTCATTTCTGTAAACGTTGTTGTAGTTTGTGGGCGCCTTTTTCAGCGCTGTTCTTTGCCCCGCAGGAGTCGCGCACCACCAGGCGCGGCCGCAGCCGGACCTGGTGGACGGGGCAGTCATCGCCCTCGACGAGGCGGCGCAGCAGGATCTCGGCCGCCATCTTCCCCATGCGGTGCTTTGCGGGGGAAACCGCTGTCAGCGGCACCTCGGCCAGGTCGGCCAGCTCGTCGTCGTAGGAAACCAGCGCCAGGTCTGCGGGGATGCTCACTCCTGCCCGCCGTGCCGCGCCCTCCAACAAGGCCGCCTCCCTGTCGCCAAAGACCAGGGCAGCTGTTGCGCCGGAGACGAGGATGTCCTGCAACAATCGTTCCGCGGCCCCGGCCTCCCACTCGGCCTTCAGTGCCCTCAGCACGAGGGGTTCAAAGCCCAGGTCGGCCGCGGCCCGCTCGTACCCGGCCTCGATGGCCGGCGCAGTGGGCGTGTTGGATCGTGTGAGGAGAGCAATGTGTCGGTGGCCCAGGCCGCGCAAATGGGTGACGGCGTCGTACGCGCCTCCTTGATGGTCCGAACACACATGCTCGGTCCGGTCTCCCGGGCCCAAATCCATGAGGCTGCGTTCCAGCAAAACCACGGGGACGTTCAGCGAGTTCAGCTCCCGCACGCGCTGCTGCGGATCCGGGATGCCGGTGAGTGTAGGCACCAAAATCAGCCCGTCCACGCCGGCATCGATGAGGAACTGGATGCTTGAATCCTCGCGCTCCGGCAGGTAATTGTAGGTGGCCAGGCGCAGGCTGACATCCTGCGCCGAGAGGGTTTCCTCGATGCCCTGCAGCACGCGCGGATAGTAGAGCTGTGTGTCGGGCAGGAGCACGCCCACCGTGAACCGGGAGCGGCGGCGGGCAGGCTGACGCTCGGCGACGAAGCTGCCGGCACCCTGACGGCGCACCACCAGCTGCGACTGTTCCAGCTCTTCATAGGCGCGACGCACCGTGGTGAGGGACAACCCGGTCTCGGCCGCCAGCTGCGCCTCGGTGGGCAGCTTGGCGCCCACGGCCCAAGTGCCGGCCAGGATGCCGCGGCGCAAATCTCCGGCCAGTGCCTGGAATTTCAGCTCCCTGGAGTCCGTGTCGCGGATCTTTCCTGCCAGTGGTTTCTTGTTCAAGGTTCCCTTTCACACTCTCGCATGGCTTGAGTGTGCCAAAGACTTAGGGGAGGAATCCATAAGGACTTGGAAGATTCCTCTTTCCCCTCGGCAAGTATTGTGCCCATTCAGCGGCACTACACGGCCGCGGCTGCCATTTTTGTTCAGGGTAGCGGGAAACGCCTTGCAAAGATACTCCAAAGTACTCCTTGAATCCTTTCTTTCCAGCCTGTTTGAGTGTTCTCACTGACCCGTGATGCACAGCACAACTACTTGAAGCAAGGGTGTATTCAATGACACGCAAATTCCGTTTTGTCCGGACGCTGGCCGTGATGGCCGGTGCAGCAATGGCACTTTCCGCCTGTGGCGGCGAAGTCAGCGAACCAGGCGCAGAGGGCGGCACGTTGTCGTACTGGTCCATGTGGAAGGTTGGCGAACCACAGCAGGTGGTCATCGAGAAGGCCATCGCCGACTTCGAGAAGGAGACCGGCTCCACCGTCAAGGTGCAGTGGCAGGGACGTTCCAACATCCAGAAGCTGGTGCCGGCACTGAACACCAACAACGTCCCCGACATTGTTGACGGCCCCTATGCCAAGCTGGCCCCCGTCCTGGGCAACACCGGAGAGGCCCTTCCACTGGACGCCGCGTATGCGGCCGAGGTTGACGGCACAAAAGTTTCGGAGCTGATTCCGAAGAAGTACCTGGAGGTCTCCAATATCTCGGACAAGGACGGCAAGCCGTGGATGCTGCCGTACAGCCTGAGCTCTGACGGCATCTGGTATGACGCCGAGGCAAACCCGAAACTGGAATCCGCTCCCCCGGCCTCCTGGGATGAGTTCATCACGCTGCTGGACAAGTACAAGGCTGCGGGCAAGGTGCCCCTGGCCGCCGACGGCGACATTGCCGGCTACAACTCCATGTGGTTCACCACAGCGCTGGTGCGCACCGATGGCACCGGCTCCTTCGCCAAGGTGGTTGAGGACAAGTCAGGCGCCGCCTGGGACGCACCGAGCGTCCTCGAGGCGGCCAAAAAAGTTGAGCAGATCGCCCAGGGCGATTACCTGATCAAGGGCTACAACGCCAGCAAGTGGCCCGCACAGCAGCAGGTCTGGGCAACGGGCGGGGCCGAGCTCATGCTTAACGGTTCCTGGATCCCCACCGAAACAGGCACCTACGCCTCGGAGAACTTCAAGTTCTCCTCCTTCCCGTTCCCTCCCGTTGACGACAAACCCGCCTCGGTGCGCGCCGACTTTGTTGGCTGGGCCATTCCCAAAAAGGCAAAGAACCAGGAGCTGGCACAGAAGCTGGCAACCCACATGCTGAAGCGGGAATACCAGGACGCCTACGGCACCGACGCCAAGGTCCTGCCCATCCGCACCGATGCCGCCACCGCCCCTGAACTCATCGCCGTGAAGAAAGCCCTGGACAGTGCCGAGGAAATCTACCTGCAGAACGACGGCGTCACCTACCCCGGCTACGTTGAAAAGATCCTCTGGCCCATCAACGACGAGCTGTTCCTGGGCAAGATCAACGCCGCGGAATTCGTTGAAAAGATGAAGAGCGCAACCGTCCAGTACTGGAAGGACAACAGCTGATGTCCAGCACAACAGCCCGTCGTTCCCGCGCCGCGGCAGCCGCCGCGGCGCGGGGACAGGGCGGGAGCAGCATTGACCGACAACGGCGCAAGCTTCTTGTACCCTTCGTTGGCCCCGCATTTGTCATCTATACGGTCCTCTTCATTGTTCCCGCCATCGGCGCGGCCTGGATCAGCCTGCACGAATGGGCCGGCTCCGGCCCCATGAAGTTTGTTGGCTTCAAGAACTACATTATGGTGTTCCGCGATGACTTGTTCATGAAGTCCTTCGGCAACACCCTCCTGCTGCTGTTCGTGGTTGGCGCGGCCATCTTCATCCTGGCCTTCGCCATGACCCTGGTGCTGCGTGACATGGCAGGCAAGAAGATTGTCCGCAACGTCATCTTCTTCCCCCACCTGATCAACGCACTGGTCTTCGGCGTGCTGGCCGGTTTCATCTTCAACCCCGGCGGCATGGTCAACACCCTGCTCAAGCCCCTCGGCATCACCGAGCCGCCGGCATGGCTGGCCCAAGACAACATCTTCCCGCTCATCATGGCAACCTTGGTGGCCACCACCACCGGCTACTTCACCACCATCTTGATGGCCGGCGTCGACCGCATCCCGCCGTACTACTACGAAGACTGCGCCCTGGCCGGCGCCACTGCCTTCCAGCGGCTGCGCTACGTCATCCTGCCCCTGACCTGGGACGTGTTTGGCACCTGTGCCGTGCTGTGGACCATCTCCTCCATCAAGATCTTTGAGATCATCTGGGTCTTTGGCGGCAGCAGCGGTGCCGGCATCCCGCCCACACAAAGCTGGACCACCGCCGTGTACACCTACGTGACTGCCTTCTCCGGCCAGTCCACGCCTGCCTACGGCGCGGCCACGGCCTCCGCCATCATCTCGCTGGCCCTGGTCTCCGTCCTCGTGGTGTTCCTGCGCCGCGCCATGCGCCGTGACGCCGTTGAATTCTAAGGATCTGTCCATGTCGACTCTCACCGCCCCCGACGAAGCCCCCACGGGCACCCCGTCAAGCCCCGAACCCACACGGAAAAAGCGCAGCAAGAACCACCGCGGTGTCAGCCCGGCATTGCGTGCTGAAAACAACGTCGTCCGCAGCATCGGCGTGTTCCTGTTGTGGGCCGTTGTTGCCGTCAGCATCGCCATGCTGCTGTGGATGGTTCTGCAGGCGTTCCGCGACACTCGCTCCATCCTCGGCAGCCCCTGGGGCATGCCGGACAGCCTGGACTTCTCCAACTTCGTCCGAGCCTGGACCGTCAGCGACTTTGCCACGGCAACGTTCAACTCCGTCATCACCACCGCCGTCTCGTCCTTTCTGACGGTGGCCATCGCCGCACCCGCCGGGTACTACCTCAGCCGGGTGGAAAGCCGCCTGACGAACGGGTTGAGCCTGTACTTCATCCTCGGTTTGGGCATCCCGGCACAGGTCATCCTCATCCCCTTGTTCGTCATGCTCAACAAGGTGTATCTGACCGACAGCCTGATCGGGCTGAACCTGGTTTACATTGCCGGCTCGATGCCGTTCACGGTGTTCCTGCTGACGGCGTTCTTCCGCAGCCTGCCCATGGAAATGGAGGAAGCCGCCGCACTCGACGGCGCCACCGCCTTGCGCACCTTCGTCCAGATCACGCTGCCGCTGGCCAAGGGCGGCATCCTGACCGCGTTTGTCCTGCAGGTGGTTGCACACTGGAACGAGACGCTGCTGGCGCTGACCCTGATCCAGTCCACCGAAAAGTACACGCTGCCCGTTGCCTTGATTTCCTTTGTGCAGCAGCAGACGTACTCCGGCGCCGACTGGGGCGGGTTGTTCGCGGGCCTGTGCATCGTGGTCCTGCCGATGCTGATCATCTATATCTGGCTGGGCCGCCGCCTCACCGAAGGCCTGACCCTGGGCATGGGCAAATAGTGCCCGCACCCAATCTGCTGTTCATTGTCGCCGACCAGTTCCGGGCCATGTGCCTGGAGCCGGGCGGCGACCCTGTTTCCACCCCGTTCCTGGATGCCCTGATGTCCGACGGCGTGTCCCTCACCCACGCGGTCAGCAGCTACCCGGTGTGCAGTCCGCACCGGGCCATGATGATGAGCGGGCAGTATCCGGAAGCCAACGGCGTCACCCACAATGTGAACTCCGAAACCGCCGCGTGGGGTGTTGGTTTGCGCCCGAACGCCCCGTCCTGGGCTGCTGTGCTGCGCGATGCCGGCTACAACACCGGCTACATCGGCAAGTGGCATCTGGAGGCGCCCGTTCCCGAGGACGCCCTCCACGGCGCCGGCCCGCTCGAGGATGGCCGCTACTGGGATGCCTGGTCTCCGCTGGACCGCCGCCACGGCTTTGACTTTTGGTATTCCTACGGTTGCGCCGATGCGCACCTCACGCCGCACTACTGGACGTCCGACGCCGGACGGCACCAACGCGTCAACATCACCGGATGGTCGGCCGCCCATGAGACGGACGTGGCGATCGAGTACCTGCGCCGGGCCGCCGGCGCTTCCGATACCGGTTCCGACGCTGGATCCGGCCCCGGCTCGGCAGACGACTCAGCCCCCGCCGAGAGTCCCGCACGCGGGACTTCACCCGGCCGAAAGCCCTTTGCCCTGGCCGTGTCATGGAACCCGCCGCACCAGCCCTTCGACCAGCTGCCGTTCGGTTACGACACAAGCTACGGACAGCTTTCGGCCGCTGAGCTGCTGAACCGACCGAATGTGGATCTGGCATCCGATGCGGGCCGGGAGGCCGCCGGATTCGCACCACTTTACTATGCAGCTGTCAGTGCAATCGACGCCCAACTTGGCCGCCTGATGGAAACCCTGGATGCGCTGGATCTGACCGAGGACACACTGGTCATTTTCACCTCCGACCACGGCCAGCAAATGGGCAGCCACGGCCTGCTCTATAAAAACGTCCCCTTTGAGGAATCCATGCGGATCCCTTGGGTCATGCGCTGGCCTGGACAGCTCGACACTGCAGCCGGTGGCCGGGTGGGGATATCCAGCGTCGACATTGCCCCCACGCTTTTAGGGCTCGTGGGCCTTGGCGAAGACGTCCCTGAGACCATGGACGGGCAGGACCTCTCCCCTGCGCTTCTCACCCAAGGTGGAGGCGCGCCTCCTACAGGGCCACATGGGGCTTTGGGCACGCCGTCGTCCTTATACTTTTACTACCCCCGTGACAAGAATGACCAAGATGTGCGCGGACTGCGAACCGCCACCAGCAAGATCATTGCCCGTTTCACCCCGCGGGACGGACTTAGCACCGCCGTCTACGATCTCGCGAATGATCCCTTCGAGTTGCACGACATCGTCGAACCGGAAGTGGTGCGGGACCGGGCCCGGGAGCTTGTTGCGGCCTTGGCAGCTGCGGGCCAAACATGGACCGGGGCGACCGCGCTGGCGGAACTGGCGGGGACAGAATTGGTGGCACACGCATGAATGTCCTGCTCATCATGGCCGACCAATTTGCCGCCCATGCGCTGACCCGCAGCCGCTCCACGGATGACCATTTCAACACTCCCAACCTTGACCAACTAGCCGCATCGGCGACGCGATTCACCCAGGCGTACACACCCTTCCCGCTGTGCGTGCCGGCCCGCAGCGCCATGGTCACCGGCCGGTATCCGCACCAGCTGGGGATCATGTCCAATGTCGGAGGGCTCTTAGCGGGTGCCGGGCCTGTCGGGGAGCCCGGCCATGGACCGGGATCCTTGGGCCATTGGTTCACGGCCGCGGGTTTCGACTGCGCCTACGCCGGAAAGTGGCATGCCCTGCAGGCCAGCGCCACAGCGGAGGACGGCTTCGCCCCGATCCACCCTTTTGGCGACGACGGTCTGGTGGAGGCGTGCTCGCGCTGGCTCGCGGACCGCGACCAGGAGCGCCCGTTCCTTCTGGTGGCTTCCTTCGACGACCCCCACACCATTTGTGAATATGCCCGCTCCCAACCCATGCCCTACGGCAGCGTTGAAACCGTGCCGGCGGCGGATGCGCCGCCGCTGCCTGCGAACTTTTCGGCAGCTCCGTACGCGCCGGAGGCCGTCTCCGTGGAGCAGGCGGCCGCCGCCCGGGTTTACGGGACAGCCAATTTCGCCCCGGACGACTGGCGCGGCTACCGGGCCACCTACGCAGCACTTGTTGCGCGCGTTGACCAACGCATTGGGCAACTGTTGGACGGCATCGACTTGGCGAGCACCGCCGTCGTATTTGTCAGCGACCACGGCGACGGCGACGCCGCGCACGGTTGGAACCAAAAAACCGCGATGCACCAGGAATGCATCAAAGTGCCGTTTCTGGTTCATGTGCCGGGGCGGGCGGCTGCTGTCGTGGACACCCCCGTCCCCGGTGTGCTGGGGCTGCTGCCAACGCTGTGCGAGGTGGCCGGGATTCGGGCCCCGGACGGGCTCTCCGCACCGTCGGCGTTGCAGCCGCAGGCCGGGCCCGTGGTTGTGCAAACCTCATTTCAGGACGGCGCTGCGCTTCCCGGGGCGGGCACCTCGGGGCGGGCACTCATACATGGCGACTGGAAATACACGGTGTACAGCTGGGGCGCCCACCGGGAACAACTGCACAACCTGGCTGCGGACCCCGGAGAACAACGAAATCTGGCGGTCGAGCGGAGCCATGAACGGGTGCTTGAAGGCATGCGCCGGGAACTGTTGGACTGGGCACTGGCCAACGGCGACACGGCGTTCATGAAGAAGCTTGTCCTGCCTGCCAACGCTGAATCCGGGACCCACGCGGAAATTTTTCGCGTGCCCTACTAGCAGCTGGGAACTTACTGGGCGTAAGCTGACAGCACTTACCCACGGAATATCCAGCATATTCCCAGCCAATGGTCGGAGACTGAAATGGTGAAAAAGACCGGACCTGAAGCCAAGCTGCTCGTTGTTGACGACGAGCCGAACATTCGTGAGCTGCTCTCGACCTCCCTGCGTTTCGCAGGGTTTGAGGTCATCGCCGCCGCCAACGGGCGCGAAGCCCTTGCCGCAGCCGAAGAGCACAACCCCGACCTTGCCGTCCTGGATGTCATGCTCCCTGACATGGACGGATTTACCGTGACCCGCCGGCTGCGTGCCGCCGGCCGGCATTTCCCTGTCCTGTTCCTCACCGCCCGGGACGACACCGAGGACAAGGTCACAGGCCTGACAGTGGGCGGCGACGACTATGTGACCAAGCCGTTCAGCCTGGATGAGGTGGTGGCCCGCATCCGCGCGGTGTTGCGCCGCACCCAGCCCATGGAGGACGACGACGCCGTGCTGCGCGTTGCGGACCTGGAGCTCGACGACGACGCCCACGAGGTGCGCCGGGCGGGCAAGACGGTGGAGCTCTCCCCCACCGAGTTCAAGCTGCTGCGCTACCTGATGCTCAACCCGAACCGGGTGCTGTCCAAGGCCCAAATCCTTGACCACGTGTGGGAATACGACTTCAATGGCGACGCCTCAATCGTGGAATCGTACATCTCCTACCTGCGCCGCAAGGTGGACATTGACGCCTCGCTGCCTGCCCTGATCCAAACCAAGCGCGGCGTGGGCTACGTGCTGCGAACGGCCGACAAGCGCTAGCGCGCTGCAAATACCTTGATTACGTTGTGGAAGAACGCCTCCCTGCGCTCACAGCTGGTGGCCATCATCAGCGCGCTGTTGACTGTGTCATTGCTGGCGCTTGGCGCCACAACGTTCCTTTTGCTGCATTCCTTTCTGGAAGACCAGATGGACACCCAGCTGACGACGTTCCAAAAGTCCATCGTCGATCGCGGCACTGTCGATTCCCAAAGCTCCGGCCAATCGCCTTTTAGTTTCGACTACTACGTGGGCTTTCACTACGACGACGGATCCCTGGCCGACCAAAACCGGTCGGGCAAGGACAAACCCGTCTACCCCGCCTACACCATGGAAGAGGCACAGGCGCTCAACGGCAAGCAGTTCACTGTTGCCAGCAGCGACGGCGGCGCCGCCTGGCGGATCAGCGTCATCGCCCCGCAGAAATTCAACTTTGGTGTCTCGGACATGAGCCAGGACCGGCCCGAATACTTGGGCTACGTGGTGGTTGGCCTGCCCTATGAGAACTTGAACGTCACCTTGGACCGCTTGGCTGTGGTTATTGCCGGTGTGGCCATATTGGCTGTCACCCTTGGCACCATGTTTGCCTATTGGACAGTCACCAGGTCCTTCAGACCCCTTGGCCGGGTGGAGAAAACCGCCGCAGCCATTGCCGCCGGAGACCTCTCACGGCGCGTGGACATTGAGAACCCAGCCACGGAAGTGGGCCGGCTCTCCGATTCCCTCAACACCATGCTGGCCCACATTGAGCATGCCTTTGCCGCCCGGACGGCCTCGGAAAAGCGCATGCGGCGTTTTGTGGCTGACGCCTCCCATGAGCTCCGCACGCCATTGGTGACCATTCGCGGCTTCTCGGAGCTCTACCGCCACGGCGCCCTGCAAACCCCGGACGACGTCGGCACCGCCATGGGCCGGATCGAGAGCGAAGCCAAGCGCATGGGCGAGCTCGTCGAAGACCTCCTCATGCTCGCCCGCATCGATGAGCAGCGGCCCCTGCAGATCAAGCCCGTCGACCTGTTGATCATCGGCCACGATGCCGTGTTGGACGCGCGGGCGGCCGCACATGACAGAACCTTTGAAGTCGTGGGGCTCGACGGCGGCCCCGGAACCCCCGCGCCCAGCGTCGGCGACGACGCCAAATTGCGCCAGGTCGTGGCCAACCTTATGGGCAATGCCTTGCGCTACACACCCGAAGGCTCCCCCATTGAGATCATGGTGGGCACCCGCGACGACGATGGCAAGAAGTTCTCCGTCATCAAGATCCGCGACCACGGACCGGGCATCTCGGAAGATGAAGCCCCGCGCGTCTTTGAACGTTTCTACCGCGCTGATTCCTCCCGTGACAGGAACACCGGAGGCAGCGGACTCGGACTTGCCATTGTTTCCGCCATTGTGGCATCGCACGAAGGGACGGTCCGTCTGGAGCAGACCCCCGGCGGCGGCGCAACGCTGGTGATTGAGCTGCCCTACCAGCCTCTTGACGCCGACGGAACAGACGACGACGGCACGGGCACCGGAGCGGCTGGGCCCGGCTCGACTGGGGCTGCCTGAGGCTGGGCACCGGCACTGATTCCTCCACAGGCCCACCAGCGGACCAGGCCGTCCACTGTTTCCTCGGGACGGGTTCCGCCGCAAATCAGCGGCTTCTAGGCTGGGAATTGTCAGCGATGGTCAGCCATCCCCAACTCCCAGACAGGGCCCCTCCCATGGCACAGTTCAACGTCAACAGTGACGACCTTGCGCTTAAAAGCACAGCAGTCAAAGGCTCCGTGGATCGAATCCGGATGGAGGTCGACGCCATGAAGCGCAACCTCCTGGACCTCCAGTCCACGTGGACAGGATCGGCCGCCACCAACTTTCAGGCATTGCTGCAGGAATGGCATGCCACCGAGCTGCGGGTTGAGGCCTCACTCGAGAGCATCAACGGTGCCTTGTCCATGGCCGCAACCCAGTACGCACAGGCGGAGGATGCCAACACTCGGATGTTCACGACGCGCTAGTCCCCACTCCCTCCCACCGCTCGCAAGCTCGCAGCGGGACCCTCGGGAGCGTGGGCCCAACCACCCCCTCAACACCCACACACGCAGCGGGACCCTCGGGAGCGTGGGCCGCCCATCCTCAGCTTTCGAGGGTTCCCTGGTGGAAACGCAGGCGCCACTGGCCGTTGTCAGATTGCCACAGCGAACTGCGCAAGGTGCTGCCGGCCGGGGTAACGCTGCGATACGTCAGAAGTGCGGTGTTGGTGTCCAGCTGGGCCAGTGACAGGACCTGCAGATCCACACTGTCCGATTCGTCGTCGGCGAACATCTCCAGGATTTCCTGCCGGGTCCATTGGCGGCCGGATGCTCCGACTTCCTCAAAGTCCGGATGCAACAGCTCCCCTGCCCGCAAGGGATCGGCGCGAACCGCGGGATCCAGAAGTTCCCGTTCGAGCTGCACGACGGTTTCCAGCGCTGCTGGCCGTTGCTCCGTGAAGGCCGGGTCGGCCTCGTCATCCAGCATGGAAAAGAGATCTGGCTGTTCCAACTCGTCCAGCAGCAGCGCGGTCTGTGTGGGGGCAGTCGAAAATTGTCCCGCGGTTGAACTTGAGATCATGGGGTCAGCAGTGCCGTAGACCGGCTTCTTGTCCGACGCCCCGGCCGCTGCGCGAGCCCCAACCGGAGCCGGAACCTCGGCGGCTGAACCTTCAATTGCGGACTGTACGGCACCAGGGAAGCCCGGGCCCGGGTTTGGAGCCCGCTTGGCCTGATAGGCAGTTGCGGCGTCACGGGCACGGTCGTCGGCGGCTTCGTTCAGGTCGTGACCGGCGTGCCCCTTGACCCATTCAAAGGTGTATTTCCGTCCGGCAATGGCTGCATCGATTTCCTTGAGCAATTCGACGTTGAGCACGGGTTTGCCGTCGGACTTCCGCCAGCCCTTGCGTTTCCATCCGGGCATCCACTTGGTCACGCTGTTGATGACGTACTGGCTGTCGCACAGGATGTGCAGCGGTTCCTCCGGGAGGTGGGCTGTGGACTTGAACAAGTCCAGGACTGCCATGAGCTCACCCATGTTGTTGGTTCCGTGCGGCCAGCCGCCGGCACCCCAGCAGTTGTCATCGACGTACCAAGCCCAGCCCGCAGGACCGGGATTTCCCAAAGCCGAACCATCGGCAGCAGCAACAATTGTCATGAGTCCATACTTTCAGACTCCACTGACATCGCATTGCAAGCTCGGCGTCTTTCGCGACCCAATCCTGGGCACAAAAAACACCCCTGCCTGTAGCGGGGATGGATTTCGCGCTCTTTTTGCGAAAAACACCCCTGCCCGCGGGGCAGGGGTGTTTTTCGAGTCAAACAGGGGTTGGGGGCTAGAAGCCGCCCATGCCACCCATGCCGCCCATGTCGTCTCCGCCGCCGCCGGCCGGAGCAGCCTTCTCAGGCTTGTCGGCGACAACAGCTTCGGTGGTGAGGAACAGACCAGCAATGGAAGCCGCGTTCTGCAGGGCAGAGCGGGTGACCTTTACCGGGTCATTCACGCCGGCAGCCAGCAGGTCTTCGTACACGCCGGTTGCAGCGTTCAGGCCGTGGCCGATGGGCAAGCCGCGGACCTTGTCCACAACTACGCCGGGCTCCATGCCTGCGTTGAAGGCAATCTGCTTCAACGGAGCGTCGATGGCAACGCGGACAATGTTGGCTCCGGTCGCTTCGTCGCCGGTCAGGTTGAGGCCCTCGAACGCCGTAACGCCTGCCTGGATCAAAGCAACGCCACCGCCGGGGACGATGCCTTCTTCGACAGCAGCCTTGGCGTTGCGCACTGCATCTTCGATGCGGTGCTTGCGCTCCTTGAGCTCAACTTCGGTTGCGGCACCGGCCTTGATGACTGCAACGCCGCCGGCCAGCTTGGCCAGGCGTTCCTGCAGCTTCTCGCGGTCGTAGTCGGAATCGGAGTTTTCGATCTCGGCACGGATCTGTGCAACGCGGCCGGCGATGGCTTCGGCGTCGCCGGCTCCATCGACGATCGTGGTCTCGTCCTTGGTCACAACAACCTTGCGGGCCTTGCCCAACAGGTCGAGCGTGGTGTTTTCAAGCTTCAGGCCGACTTCTTCAGCGATGACCTGGCCACCGGTGAGGATGGCGATGTCAGCGAGCTGGGCCTTGCGGCGGTCGCCGAAGCCCGGAGCCTTGACGGCAACGGACTTGAACAGGCCGCGGATCTTGTTCACGATCAACGTGGCAAGAGCTTCGCCCTCAATGTCTTCGGCGATGATCAGCAGCGGCTTGTTGGACGCCATGACCTTTTCCAGAACGGCGACCAGGTCCTTGACGCTGGAGACCTTGGAGTTCACGATCAAGATGTACGGGTCTTCAAGAACCGTTTCCTGGCGCTCGGTGTCGGTCACGAAGTACGCGGAGATGTAACCCTTGTCGAAGCGCATGCCCTCGGTGAGCTCAAGCTCCAGGCCGAAGGTGTTGGACTCCTCAACGGTGATAACACCTTCCTTGCCAACCTTGTCCAGGGCTTCGGCGATGAGTGCACCGATCTCGGGATCCCCGGCAGAGATGGACGCGGTTGCGGCAATCTCTTCCTTGGTCTCGATTTCCTTGGCGGACGAGAGCAGCTGCTCGATGACGGCTGCAACAGCCTTCTCGATGCCGCGCTTGAGGGACAGCGGGTCGGCGCCGGCGGCTACGTTGCGCAGGCCTTCCTTGACGAGGGCCTGGGCCAGCACGGTGGCCGTGGTGGTGCCGTCGCCGGCAATGTCGTCAGTCTTCTTGGCGACTTCCTTGACCAGCTCGGCGCCGATCTTCTCGTAAGGATCGTCAAGTTCGATTTCCTTGGCGATGGAAACACCATCGTTGGTGATTGTGGGTGCGCCCCACTTCTTTTCGAGAACAACGTTGCGACCGCGCGGGCCCAAGGTGACCTTGACAGCGTCGGCGAGGATGTTCAACCCACGCTCAAGGCCGCGGCGTGCCTCTTCATCAAATGCAATGAGCTTGGCCATGGAGGCTTCAGTCCTTTCGGGACAGTCATTTCGGATACAGAGATCCTCATTGCGGCGCCCGCGACGGACGGATTCCCAGCCGATGATCTATTTACACCGGCCGCGAACCCTCGCCCAATGAGGAAAGTTCAATCCTCCGACGGCGGCTGAACAGCTATCAATTAGCAGTCACCACCTCAGAGTGCTAACTCAATAATTAGCACCCGGCACCACAGAGTGCAAGCGGGAGGCCGAGTATGAGCTTGTGGCGAACGCCAGCAAAAGCACGCAGAGGCCAGCAAAGCCGCACGACGTGGCATCGAGACAATGTGGCACCGATCCAAATGACACATTCCCGACTCGCTGGCGGGCCGCCCTTTCCGACTGCCCGTTGAACAGATAGCGTGGTGCCTGTAAGTATTCCGATGCACGCATAAGCAATTTACATCCTGCCTCCCGGCAGCGGCGTGTGCCACAGCACTAGCACCAGGAGACACCATGAGTGAAAATATCAACCCCGAAAAAACTCCGCCGGCCGCCCCCGAAGTTCCTGCCGGCTATGACCAGCCCGCCGGGTCCGCTTCCGGCAGTCAGGCACCCCCAAGCTACGAGGCTCCCGCGTCGTTCGAACCCCCAGCTGCTCCGAGCTACCAGCAGCCGTCGGAAACCCAGGCTCCCAGCTACCCACAGCCTGGCGCGCAGCAGGGCTATCCGCAGCAGAACATGCAGCAGGGTTACCAGCAGCCCGGCGCCCAGCAGGGCTACCAGCAGCCGGGGTATGGCGTGGCTCCCGGTGGAGAGCAGAAGTCCAAGGTGGTTGCCGGCATCCTCGGCATCCTGCTCGGCGGCTTGGGCATCCACAACTTCTACCTGGGCAAGACGAAGATCGCGCTGATCCAGCTTCTGGTCTCCGTCATCAGCGTCGGCACCCTCTACCCGATCATGGGAATCTGGGGCTTGGTCGAGGGCATCTTGATCCTCGTCGGCCACGACAGCTTCCGCACAGATGCCAAGGGAGTTCCCCTGAAGGACTAGCCGCTCCCGGCCCCGTTCACCCCAACCCGGGTGGCGGTGCCTGAAGCACGACGGCGGTGGGGCACCTTTTCAGCAAAGGTGCCCCACCGCCGTCGAACTTTAACGGCAACGGCCCCCACATCGCTGACGTGGGGGCCGTTGCCGTGCGGGGTGGGAGTTAGGCGCCGGGTCCCAACACCACCGCGAGTGGGATTCCCAGCTCTGCGGTGTCAACCATGGTCACAATGTTCAACAAGGCACCAAGTTCGTCCGCGTTGGCCTTCTGCTCCACACCGTTGTAGAAGATGACCGACGTTGTCTGAGGCTGCCCTGCCCAGTTGGACGACTGGGATACGCTCCACCCGTCGGTCGTGACGAGCCCGGAGTACCGTGCGGCCAACCCGGAAATGCCGGTTGCGTTGAAAATTGCCACCGGGGCGCTCTTGTCGACCACGGAGTCGGGCGTGGGCTCAGGCGTGGGCTCCGGGGCTGCCTCCGGCCCCGTCGTCGGCGCTTCGGTGGGAATATCTGCGGCCGGGGTTGTTGCGGGAGCCGACGATGAGTTCACCGCGGCCTGGGGCGCCGTGGTGTTGTTGAGCACCTTGGGCACGATGAAAAATGCCAGCAGGCCAACGCACAGCACCGCAATTCCAACAATCATCAACGGCATCAACGAGCGCCTTTGCGGCCCCATCGAGGTCCGGTGGACGCCGTGGCGTGCCGAACTTTCCTCAACGGCGTCGAATTCATCCCGCGGGTATTTACTCATTGTGCAGTGTTGTCCTTGTGGGTACGTTGGGTGAGGTGCGCGTCAGTTGCCCAGCCGGCGTGCGGATCGGGCCTGTTGACGTGACGTACGTAGTCTACGCAACCGTTTGACCAGCATGGGGTCATGGGCCAATGCTGCGTCCGTGTCGATCAGGGCGTTCAAGACCTGGTAATAGTGGGTTGCTGAAAGGTCGAACATGTCACGGATGGCTTGTTCCTTGGCGCCGGCATATTTCCACCATTGCCGTTCCAGGTCAAGCATCCGGCCATCGCGTTCGCTGATATCGTCCCGGGCTGCCGGCGTTGCGGCGGAGTCCGTCAGGGCATGATCCGCCGGGGCCGGGGCATGGTCCACTGCGGCGTGATCCACCGGGTCCTGCCCGTGCCGGACTGCATCGGCCACAACAGCCCTCCCTTGCAATTCTCGAGTTTCGGCCCATGGTCGATGGCCCGCTCTGTCCATAATAAGGGCGAATCACAGCTATGTCATTTGGGCGCCTGTGGACAGCTCATGGCCGGGCACCTGTTGTGGAGGAATGAACGACGGCGAACTGGACCGCGCGCCCGCCGCCGATGAGCCACAATGGAGACCATGGACAGCACTCCCGGACTCTTTGACCTGCCAGCCCCGGCACCGTGGGACTCCCTGCAGTTGCAGGCACTGGCCGCATTGCACACAGATCCCCTGGCCATGATGGCCCCCGACTGGGCAGCCGCACTGGCCCCCTTGGATGCCACCTTGCGCAAGCTCGGTGCCATGCTGGCCAAGGAGTACGACGCCGGAACCCGCTTCCTGCCGGCGCCCACCCAGGTGCTGCGTGCGTTGGGCACGCCCCTGGCGGAGGTGAAGGTCTTGATTGTCGGCCAGGACCCGTACCCGACACCGGGGCACTCGGTGGGCCTGGCATTCTCGGTGGACAAGGCAACACGCCCGCTCCCCCGCAGCTTGAACAACATTTACAAGGAACTCGAAGCCGACCTGGGCATCGCCCCGGCCGCCCATGGCGACCTCAGCGCCTGGGCCGGGCAGGGCGTGCTCCTGCTGAACCGGGTCCTCACGGTGGCGCCGGGAGCGGCAGGTTCGCACCGCCGTCGTGGGTGGGAAGAAGTCACGGAGGCGGTCATTGCGGCGCTGGCGGCGAGGAACAAGCCGCTGGTCAGCGTGCTGTGGGGCCGGGATGCCCAGCGCCTTGCTCCGCTGCTGGCAGGCACCGCGGTGGTCGAGTCGGTCCACCCCAGCCCACTGTCGGCGTCGCGGGGATTCTTTGGCTCCAAGCCATTCAGCCGCGTCAACAATCTGCTGGTAGCGCAAGGCGCCACTCCGATCGACTGGACCATCTCCCATGGCCTAGAGTAGTTAGGACTACCTAACTTATCGAGGCGCGAGCGACGCGCCAACCAGGCCGGGCCCGTGTCCGGCAAGAGGAGCCTCCTGTGACAACAGCCGACACCGCCCCCGCCGCAGCACCCGCCCGCACGCCCCGTCCCCGCGTTCAAATCGCACTTCAGGTCGTCCGCACCGAACAGCTCAGCCCGCACATGGTGCGCATCGTTGCCGGCGGCCCCGAGCTGGCGAAATTTGAGGCGAAGGACGCCACGGACATGTATGTGAAGATTCATTTCCTGCAGCCGGGCGTGGACTATGCCCAGCCGGTGGACGTGTTTGCGGTCCGGGACACCATGCCGCCTGAGCACTGGCCCGTGACCCGCACCTACACCGTTCGCTGGCTGGATGCGGCCGCGCAGGAAATTGCCATCGACTTTGTGGTGCACGGGGAAGAGGGGCTGGCCGGGCCGTGGGCTGCGGCCGCCGCACCGGGCGACAGCATTATTTTCAGTGGCCCAGGCGGCGCATTCAAGCCCAACACCGACGCCGATTGGCATCTCTTTGCCGGCGACGAGTCGGCCCTGCCGGCCATTGCCGCCGCGCTGGAATCACTCCCGGCCGACGCCCGCGGCCACACCTACATCGAGGCTGACACCGCCGCTGACATCCAGCCGTTGGAGAAGCCCGACGGCGTTGAACTCACCTGGGTTTTCCGCAACGGCACGGCGCCGGATCAGTGCACGGTGCTCCATGACGCCGTGGCCAACGGGCCGTGGCCTGCCGGTACGGTCGACGCGTTTGTCCACGGAGAACGTGAATACATGAAGGCAATGCGCGAGCTGTTGTTCAAGCAGCGCGGCCTTGAACATTCGCAGGTCTCGCTCTCGGGTTACTGGGCCTACGGGCGCACCGAAGACAAATTCCAGGCCGAGAAGAAACAGCCCATCGGCAAGATCCTTTAAGGCACTTACCGCCGGCGGTTGCTGCGCTTGTACCTGTGGCCAATGCTGCGCGTGAACGGACGCGCGGCATTGTCGCCGAGCACCACCCCTGCGGCCACCGCCAGGATGACCACCAAAGCGTTGAAAATGCCGACAGCCCCCGTGACCGAGTCGTCCGGGGTCAGGGTCATGACGAACATCGCCCTGAAGATCGACAGCCCCACCAGCAGGAAAATGATGGACGGAACTGCAACCACCAGTTGTGGCGCCCCCAGCCGCAAGGCAACGAAACGGGCCAACATGCCAATCACAACGGCGGCAACCGCCGGGGCAAAGCGGCCGCCAAGACCAAATTCCATGCCGAAGTAAAAGACCAGGTAGCCGGCCAGGGCAACGCCCGTCGTGGGCAGCAGCAGCTTGATCGACGTTTGCTCGGCAATGCAAATGGCAATGGTTGCCACGGCCACCAGCACGACCAGCCAGTACAACGGCAGGGATGCTTGCAGGGTCTCCGCAACATTCAGCCGGTCGGCCCCAAACACCGCACTTGAGACGATGGCCACGGCAATGCCCGCCACAATGGCACCAAAGGTCAGGAACGCCGACAAGAACCTGCCGGCCGCCGTCACGGGGAACCCGTTGATGGCATCCTGCATTGCAGAGACGAGCCTGCCAGAGGGCAGCATCAGCAAAATTCCACCCGCAACCACCACAGACGGGCTCAGCGGCACCTGCGCCATGAAGCACACCAGTGCCACACCGGTGACAATGAAGGAGCTGATGGCTGTGACGAAGAAATCAGGCACCCGCCACTTCCTCAGGACACGGGCCACCTGCCCGGCCAACAGGATGGTCAGGAGCGCCACCAGCATGCCAAAGAAGCTGCCGCCGATGACACCAACAACAGCCGCCGCAAACACTGCCTCAGCCAGCGAAACCATCCAGCGCGGGAACGGTTTGGGCTTCTTGATGATGACGTCCAGGCGCCTATAGGCGTCCTCCCTGGTGACACCGCCGCTGGCAATGTCACTGACGAGTTCATGAACTTCGACCAGACCGGCGTAATTGTTGGTCCAGGAACGCACAACCCGCAAAAGCGTGATGGGCACGGCATCCCGGGGCGCATAGTTGATGATGACCGACTGGTTGGTGATGTCGACTTCAATGTTGCGCAGCCCGAGCGCCGCAGTGACGGCGATGATGCTCGTCTCGACTTCGAGGGCGCCGGCACCGTACCTGAACATGGTTTCGGCAAGCCGCAGAGCAAAATCAATGGTTTTCCGGGCGGATTCCTCGGTCTTGCCCACCTGGATGGTGAAGTTGGCATAGGGACTGCCGGCAAGCCTCTCGACGATGGTCATGGGCGCCGTCGGCGGGGTCTCCCCCTGGACCAGCTTGCGCAGAACAGTCCGGGCAGCCTTGTTGGGACGGGCCGGAGCCACCACGGGAATCATGCCTGCCACCGGGGCCGGGCTGTTGTCAGCCCGGGACGGCTGAACCTTCTTCATCAACCCGGGATGCATTCTTACAGCCGGCGCTTTGCCTCCCTGGGCGTCCCGGCCCTGGGCGGGTTTCGCTTGGGCGTTTTTCCCTTGGGCGTTGATGGTTTGGGCGTCTTCCGCAGTGCCTTGGTCCCGGCTGCTGGGATTGTTTGTCATTCATGCTCCCTGTGCCACTGCTCGCGGCACGTGCGGCAGGATCTGCTGCCGCCCGCGCCTGAAGAATATTTAGTAGAACTGCCTTCCTGTGCGGCGGGTGTAAAGCTGTCTAAACCCGCGCTCACCGGCCGCTGTCCACAATTTATACCGCATGGGACTGAGTACAAGGTCGTAACAGCCCACAAAATCGGTGACAGTCTTGGAGAAGCTCGTCTTGAACAGCCCCAGTCCGTGGTGTGCGTGGGTGGGATCCTTGAGCTTGTGCGACGGCGGCGTGCCGCAGAAGTCGTACTCGACGGCCCCCAGCTCCTTCATGTCGTTGATGGCCACCCACTGGACGAGATGGGAGTCACCATACTGGTTGCGCTTTTGCAGCGAACCGCCATCCTTGTAGGTGGCCTTGGAACCGTAGTTGATGACAAAGCCACCCACGGAGGCTTCGCCGTCCTCAAACACAAAATAAAAACGCCCCTGGCCGCGCTTGGCGAACTCGGTCCAGAACTGCCGGTAGTACTCAAAGTCCCGGGCCTGGGTGCTCGCCTTCGCGGCGATGGTCCCCACCATCAGCTCATACATTGTCCGCATGGTTGATTCCGTGGGGTCCATGCGGACCACCTCAACCTCTTCGCGGATGGCCCGGCGCACCGCGTTGCGTCCGCGTGAATGCAGCTTGCGCAGCAGCTCGTTGGAGTCCGGGGAGATGTCAAGCAACGCCGTGCTGTCATTGGGCTGCAGGTTCGGCACCTTGACCAGGCCCGCACCGCTGAGGACTGCGCGGGCAGCCTCACTGGAAACGACATCGGGCTCAATTTTGGCGGCAAAGACATTGAGCCTTGCGCGTTTCACAAACGTCCGCAGGGCAGCCATCATGGGCGGGATGTGTTCCACCTTTGCCACATCGGGTCCCTTGATGAGGTACCAGAGCTTGCCCAGCACGGGGAAGGACTTTTCCAGCACCAGGTTGTAGCTGGTGGCGTCGGCGCCTTCAAAAACCAGAAACTGGGTGTCCCAGCCGTAGTTCTTCTTGACAGCCGCAAACGCTTCGGATTGGAGCAGGTTGCCACCGTTGGGGTTGGCAGTGACGAGCGTGTCCCATTGTGCAATCTCGGCGGCTGTGGCAAATCGGGCAGTGAATTCTGGCAAGTGACCCTCAATTACGTCGGCATGTATTCGCTTGTCCCAGTCTAACGGGCAACGATCTCACAGTCCGCTCACGGCACCCCGCCGCCGTCCCGCCCACCCGCCACGAACATCGACTTTGCAGTTGTTGGACGGAAACAGGCCCAAAACGGCCAAATCAGTCCAACAACTGCAAAGTCGATCTGGAAGGGGTTGCTTACTGGCGCCGCACCAGGGCTTCCGGCCCGGCGACTCCGGGGGTCCCGGCGTCGTTCGTCACGTCAGATTCAAACTCAGCCATGGAGCCAGGCTCTGCCTCGGCGGAGACGTCCACGGGGGTTTCGCGGTGGATCTTGGTCTCCAACGGCACTTCCCTGACGAAGAAGAGGATGATCGCGGCAATGCCGGCAAGGGGCACCATCCAGAGGAACAGCGGGATCAGGGCCTCGTTGTAGGACTCGATCACAAGCATCTTGATGGGATCCGGCAGGCTGTTGACCAGGTGCGGGGTGAAGGAGGCTGCGCCGCCACCGCCCGTGCCACCGGGGATCTTTTCGGCAACGAGATCATGCAGGCGGGTGGCGAACATGGCGCCCACAACGGCGGAACCAAGTGTGGCACCGACCTGGCGGAAGTAGTTCTGCCCGGCGGTGGCCGTGCCAACGAACTTCAACGGGAAGGAGTTCTGCGCCACCAGTGTCATGATTTGCATGCTGGAACCCAACCCAATGCCCATGATGCCCATGTACACGCAGATGAGGTAGACGGGTGAATCGGCATGGAGCGTGGCCATCAGCGTCAATGACACAGCCAAAATAATGGAGCCTGCGATCGGGGCAACCTTGTACCGGCCCGTGGTGGAGACGCGACGGCCCACAATAACCGAGACGACCAACATGCAGCCCATCATGGGAATCATGAGCAGGCCCGCCTGAGCTGCCGAGAAGCCTGTGGCCATCTGAATGTACGTTGGCATGTAGCCAAGCACACCGAACATGGCGATACCGGTGAGCAGACCGGCAATAGTGGTCAGGTTGAAGTTGCGGCTCTTGAACAACATCATGGGCATGACCGGCTCGCTGGCACGCAGTTCCACGAACACGAACAGCACACCAGTGATGATGGCGGCGGCGGCGAGACCGATGATCTCAGGGGAGCTCCACGCATACTGTGAACCGCCCCAGGTGCCGACCAGAACAATGGCAGTGGTTGCGAGGGCAATGAGCATCATGCCCAGGTAGTCGATCTTGGGGCGCGTGGCGTGCACAACCTTGGGTACATGCAACAGGAAGATTGTGGCGAAGATGGCCAGCACTGCCAACGGCACGTTCATCCAAAACGCCCAGCGCCAGCCGGGCCCCTCAGTCAGCCCGCCACCAATCAGCGGACCAGCCACCGATGAGAACGCGAACACACCGCCCATGATTCCCATGTATTTGCCGCGTTCGCGAGCAGGCACGACGTCGGCAATGGTTGCCTGCGAGAGAATCATCAGACCACCACCGCCGAGGCCCTGGACAACGCGGGCCACAATGAGGGTGCCCATGTCCGGAGCCAGCGCACCGATGACCGAGCCGACGGTGAAGATGGAGATGGCGAACAACAGCATGGGCTTGCGGCCCAACAAGTCACCCAGCTTGCCGTAGACCGGCATCATGATGGTGGAAGCCAGAATGAACGCGGTGATGGCCCACGCCATGTGTTCGACGCCGTTGAGCTCGCCCACCATGGTGGGCAGTGCGGTCGAGAGGACTGTCTGGTTGAGGGAGGCGAGCAGCATGGTGACCATGAGGCCTGCGAACAGCAGGATGATCTTGCGCTGGGCACCAGGTTCCACGGGTGCTGCGGGGCTCGCCGCTTCAGGCCCGGTTGCGCCCTTTGTGGTGGTTGTGGAAGTCTTCGAACTCATAATGTTGCCTTCATGGTTTCCCTAAATATTTCGATGGCCTCGTCAACGGCCGTGCTTTGTTCGTTCGTGGGGGCGCTTGAATCCTTGGAGAAGGCGAACCGCATGACGGCTCCAGCCAACATCAACAAGGCCAGCGCCGAGTCTCGTCCCGGCGGCAGACCCGACCAGGTGATCTCCAGGCCGTCGTCCGGATACCGCTCCATCAAGATTGTCTCGACCAGCTCTTCGGCGGCGGTGACGTGGGCGACGATGCGCTTCCCAAGTTCCGGATGGGCAACTTTGAGCTGCTTGCGGCGGTCGGCCATGGACGCTTCGGGAAACATTGACCTGATGACTGTGACCATCAGGTGCACCGTGCGGCCAAACAAGTCCTGATCCCCGCCGGCACGGAACGCCGCGATGGTCTCGTCAGACAACGTTGGTGCCTGAATGCCAAGAATGGCGTCTTCCTTGGTGGGGAAATAGTTGAAAAACGTCCGCTTGGAGACCCCTGCCGCTTCGGCAATCGCTTCAACGGTCGCCTTGGCCAGGCAGCCCTCAAGCGCCAGCTCGGACGCCTTGTCGTGAATTAGCGCCCAGGTCTCCAGACGGTTCCGCTCACGCAGCGGCACGGTGGAATTTTGCATGACTATAGTTTATGCACCAGCGCATAACTTGCACAAGTGCAAAGTTTATAGTTGTGCATGTTTTACGTCACGCTGGACGTTCGACGCCGAATGCCCGGCCTTCAGGTGCGGCACACCCCAGGCGGCTCCGCCGGGGTGGAGAAGGAAAAGCGCACCGAGAATGAGCCAACCCCGCATGGTTCCGAGGCGGTTTCGTCGAAAATGGTTCAAGCTCGCGAGAAGGCGGATTTTCGACGCATTCTCGCGGCTCAGGGGCGTTCTCGGCGAACTGGGATGCCGCCTGCGGAAGAGTCATGCGAGCCGTATCTCTGCCCGGCGGGCGGGGGCAGACGGCGGCGGGGGCTGCGCGGGCTGACGGCGGGCGCGGACTGCGCGGCCCGATTCGCACCTCGTTCACACGTCGCGGGGCCGCAGCCAGGTGAATTCCGGAGTCTCCTTGGCCAGGAAGGCTGCAACACCGATGGCTGCGTCCTCACTGATCGCCATTTGCCCCTGCCAGTAAGCGCTGAGCTTGGCCACTTCGGCGTCGCCGGCTCCCGCACTCATCGCATTCACCAGCGCCTTGTGCCCCTGCGCGGAGAACTGCGAGCGCGCGGACAGGAGCAGCGCATAGGCGTGGACCGCTTCCCAGAAACCCGCCAGGTCAAGCACCTTGGTGGCCAGCCCAAGCCGCAGCGCCTCCTGGGCGTCAACAAAGTCACCGCTGAACAACAGGTACTTCGCCGTGGCCGGACCCGCCAGTTCCACCAGCTTCTTGATGCCGGACAATGGATACACGATGCCGATCTTGGCCGGGGTGATCCCATACACCGCCCGCTCGGAGGCCAGCCGGATGTCGCAGGCCCCGGCGATCTGCCAGCCGCCGCCCACACAGTAGCCGTCGATCGCTGCGATCGTTGGTTTGCGCAGGCGTGCCAGGGCGTTCTCGGCCACCGTAATGTCGCCGCCGTCGCTGTGCCCGGTGGCGGGGTCGTGCAGGATCCTTTGCACGGAGGCAATGTCGGCGCCGGCGGAAAAATGCTCCCCGGCTCCCCGAACCACCACGACCTTCACCGAATCGTCGGCATCCAGTTCCGCCAACAAATCCTCAAATTGCTGCCACATGCCCTGGGTGATGGCGTTGCGCATGGCCGGGTTGTCCATGATGAGCACCGCCACCGGCCCCAACCGTTCAATGCGCAGCATGCCTGCCGTCTCCCCTGCACCCGCGGCAGCAACGGGAGCAGTCCCGGCACTCATGCCGGCACCCCGCGCTCCCCGTGCTGCTCTTCCGCTGGCGATGCCGCCGACGGCGCCGCCAGCACAATCCCGGCGTCAACCAGGCCGGCAATCTGTTCCTGACTCAGCGCCAAGTCCGTCAAAACCGCCAGGGTGTCCTCCCCCAGCGCCGGCGGTGCCTTGCGGATGCGCGGCGCTTCCCGGTTGATTGAAATGGGCCCGCGAACCAGCGGCAGCGGTGTGCCGTCGGCGCGATGCACGGTTTCCACCATGTCAAGGGCCTTGACCTGGTCGTCGGCAAAGGCTTGTTCGTAGTTGTAAATGGGTCCCGCCGGGATGGCGGCTGCGCGCAGCACCGGCAGCCAGTCGCCGGCGGTGCGGGCCGCCAGCAGCTCTTCCAGTTCAGCCTTGAGCGCGGATTCGTTCGCGTGCCGCAGCTTGCCAGAGGCGTACTCCGGACGGTCCGCCAGCTGCGGGGCTCCCAGCAGTGCGCACAGTTGCTGCCACTGCTTTTCATTGCCCACGGCGATGATGACGGGAATGTCGGCAGTCGCAAACACCCCGTACGGGGTCAGCGCCGGGTGGGTGTTGCCCAGCGGCACCGGCACTTCCCCCGTGCTCAGATACTTTTGCCCCTGGAAGGCGCTCAGCGCGAGCCCCGTTTCAAGGAGCGACGTCGAGACCTCCATCCCTGCGCCGGTGCGGTCCCTGCCCACCAGCGCCGCCGCGATTGCGAGGGCGGTGTTGATGCCGGAGACCAGGTCCACGATGGGCACGCCCACCCTGAACATGTTCTCTTTGTCCGGGCCCGTCACCGACATCAGCCCGCTCATGCCCTGCGCCACCTGGTCCAGTCCCGGCGCCTGTGCGAGCGGTCCGGAGGCACCAAATCCGCTCACCGAGGCAATGACCAGTGCCGGCTTGGCCGCGCGCAGCTGTTCCGGGTCAAGTCCCATGGTTGCCAGCACTCCCGGGCGGAAGTTTTCCACCACGACGTCGGCGCTCATGGCCAGCTGCCACAGCAAGTCGCGCCCCGCCTGGGTGTAGAAGTCGATGGCAATAGACTCCTTGCCCCGGTTGGCCGAGTCAAAGTAGAGGCTGTGGTCATTTTCAAACGGCGGCCAGGACCGGCTGGAATCGCCGCCCTTGATGCTTTCGGTCTTGATGATCGTGGCCCCCAAGTCCCCCAGCAGCGCGGTCGCATACGGGCCGGCCAGGGCACGGCTGAGATCCAGGATGCGAATGCCCTCCAGCGGAAGCCCCTGCTGCCTATCCATGGGGCATCCCGCGCAGCTTCACGTTAATCTGCTTGGTCTGGGTGAATCCGGCCAGCATGCCTTCCAGGGACACCTCGCGCCCCATGCCGCTTTGCTTGTAGCCGCCGTACGACTGCCCCGCCACCTGGCCGCCACCCTGGTTGACCTGCACCCAGCCGGCTTCAATCTGGTGGGCGGTGTTCAACGCATTGTCCAGGTTGTGGCTCCACACGTAGGCGGCCAGCCCATAGTTGGTGTCGTTGGCCATGCGGATCACGTCGGCGGTGTCCTTCCACGGAATCGCCACCAGCACCGGACCGAAGATCTCTTCCTGAGCCAGCCGGAATTCGTTTTGGCCCCCGCTGAACACTGTGGGCAGGTGGTAGAAACCCTCCGTCAGTGCACCCTCCGTGGGGGCTGTGCCGCCAAGGACCGCCTTCATCCCCGGGGTGGCCCGGCCCTCAGCCAGGTAGCCGGTGATGGCTGAGTGCTGCTTGGCATTGATGATGGCGCCCATGTCGGTTGCCTCATCCATCGGGTCCCCGACCTTCAAGGCTCCCAGCTTGGCCGTGAGCCGGCCCAGCACGTCGTCGTAAATGTCTTCGTGCAGGAACAGGCGTGACCCGGCGGTGCAGCTTTGGCCCTGCCGGGTGAAGCGGGAGGCGAGCAGCAGGCCGTCGATGAGTTCGTCGTCGACCCCGTCGGGGAACACGATGGAGGGGTTCTTCCCGCCCAGCTCCAGGGACATGTGGGCCAGTCGTGCCGCGGCCGTGGCAGCCACGCCGCGTCCCACCTCGGTGGAGCCGGTGAAGGAGACCTTGTCAACGCCGGGGTGCTTGGCCAGTGCCTCACCAATGATGGCACCGCGCCCGGTCATGGCATTGACGACGCCGGGCGGCAGGTGCCGGTTGCACACTTCCGCAAGCAGCAAAATGGTGAGCGGGGCGTCGTCGGCGGCCTTCATGATGACGGTGTTGCCGGCGGCCAGGGCGGCCGGGATCTTGAACGCGGCAATCATCAGCGGCGAATTCCATGGCAGGATCGCCGCAACCACGCCGAGCGGCTCGATGCGCGTGTACTGCAGCTGGTTCTCACCAGCGGGGAGGGTGGTGCCCTTGACCTCACCGGCCACGCCGGCAAAGTACCGGAACATCGAGACCATGGTGGTGGCCTCGGGGCGGGCCTGGGTGCGCAGCGCGTTGCCGGTGTCCAGGGCCGTCAGCCTCGCGAATTCCTCGGTGCGGGCCTCGAGCTCGTCCGCAATCGCCAGCAAGGCCTTGGAGCGGCCGCTGAAATGCTGGGCACGCCATGCCGGGAACGCGGCGCGGGCTGCTGCCACGGCACGGTCGACGTCGGCCTCGTTGCCGGCCGGGACGCGGGCGATGACGGTTTCGCGGCGGGCGGGGTTGTCGACGTTGCGCCACTCCCCGCCGGCCGAGGCAACTTCCTCGCCGCCGATCCACATGGGCCAGTCGCGGACAGTTTCGGTTGCTTGTGCATCAGTCATGGCAAGTGCCTTTCTTATCCAAGGGCGGTGGCAGTGGCGGAGGTCTTGAGGGACCCGTCCACCAGTGAAACGATCCGGCTGCAGTCCTTGCCGCCCTCGCCTTCGTCGATGAGGCGCTGGAACAGCTGCTGGACGTGCTCGCCGATCTCGAGCGGGGTGTCGGTGCTGCGGGCCGCGGCAATGGCCAGGCCAATGTCCTTGTTGGCCAGCTCCGCGGTGAAGGAGGGTGCGAAGTCGTTGTTGGCGGCCGCGGTCGGCACGACGCCGGCAACCGGATACCAGGTGCGCAGCGCCCAGCTGTCCCCGGAAGAGACGGAGGCGATGTCCCAGAAGACCTGCTTGTCCAGGCCAAGTCGCTCCGCCAGCACGGCGCCCTCGGCGGTGGAGGCCAGGTTGATGAACAGCATCAGGTTGTTGCAGATCTTGGCGGCCTGGCCGGTGGTGGCTCCGCCGGTGGGGATGACGTTTCCGGCCATGGGCTCGATGTAGGCGGAAGCGTCGGCCACGGCGCCGCTTTCGCCGCCAATCATGAAGGTGAGGGTCCCGGCAGCCGCGCCGCTCATGCCGCCCGAGACCGGGGCGTCAACAAAGCGGAAGCCGGCGGCAGCAGCGGCGTCGTGCACGGCCTGTGCGGACTCGATGTCTATCGTGGAGGAATCGATGAGGAGGGTTTCCCTGGCCGCGTTGGCGAGGATGCCGCCGTCCCCGAAATACACGCTGCGGACGTGGTCGCCCTTGGGGAGCATGGTGAAGACGACGTCGGCACCGGTGACGGCGCCAGCGATCGAGTCGGCGGGGGCGGCACCCTGGCCGACGGCGGCGGCGAGGGCTTCCGCGCTCAGGTCAAAGCCGCGGACCGTGTGCCCTGCCTTGACCATGTTGGCCGTCATGGGTCCGCCCATGTTGCCCAAACCAATCCATGCCACAACTGCCATGATGAAAGCTCCCTTGCTTACGTTGTCCATTATGTCCCAGGGCCCTGACATTGGCCCGTTATGACCAGCATCACATCCTGCTAGAGTGCAAACAAGACCGAAATTGGCAGAGTGCATGTGCATCCATGCACATCGCCGGCCGTCGTGGCCGCACCTGCCTATATAAGGAGTTGATTCATGCTGGATTTCAAGAGGTTTCCCAGCCCTGACGATTTGCTGGTGCTGCTTACCGTGGCCAGGCTGGGACGCTTCACCGCTGTCGCGGACGCCTTGGACACCACGCACACCACAGTGTCGCGGCGAATCCTGGCCCTGGACAAGCAGCTGGGCGGGCGCACCTTGGAACGGACCCCGCAGGGCTGGGAACTGACGGAGCTTGGCCGGGCCGCGGTGTCGGCCGCCGAGGGCATCGAAAAAAGCCTCAGCGCCCTGAGCACCGGGGTCCGGGACGGGGCGGAAACCATCTCGGGGGTGGTGCGGGTGAGCACGTCGGACGGTTTCGGCGCCCTCATCGCAACCCCGGCCCTGGTCCGGCTGCAAAAGAAGCAGCCCCTGCTGCGCGTGGAACTGCTCAGTGCCACGCGGCGGCTGAGCCAGAACCGCTCGGGGGTGGACATTGAGGTGGTGGCCGGCAGCGTCGAGGCGGGCCGGGCCGAAACCATGCTGCTCGCCGACTACGCGCTGCGGCTGTATGCCGGCTCCGGCTATGCCGCCGCGCACGGAATGCCGGAGACGGCAGCCGAATTGGCCAGCCACCGGTTCATCTCCTACGTGGAGTCCACCCTGCAGGTGGCGGAGCTGGCACAGCAGCGCCGGTCGTTGACCAGCGAGCCGGCACAGTTCCAGTCAACCAGCGTGTTCGCCCAAATCGAGGCCGTCAGATCCAACGCCGGTATTGGCATGCTGCCCGCGTTCATGGTGGAGGGGCGGGAGGGATTTGTCCGGGTCCTGCCCCGGGAGGTGGAGCAGAAGGTGCAGTTTTGGGCTGCCGCGAGGCCGGAGTCGCTGCGGTCGCCCGCGGTGCAGGCCGTGATGGCCGCGTTCCTGCAGGAGACGTCCCGGATGAAGGGCCGGCTCCTGCCCGCCTGAACAAAAACGCGGCATCACCCTTGGTCCGGTCCCCAAGGATGAACCAATGGTCATACTGCGCTGCGGGCGAAGGTCAGGCCGTCCAGCCGCCGTCCATGAGATAGGAGGCGCCGGTGGCCATGGCCGCCTGGTCGGAAGCCAGCCACGCCGCCAGCCCGGCAATCTCGTCGGGTTCGATGAGCCGCTTGATGGCATTCTTTGCCAACATGATGTCGGCCAGCACCTGCTCTTCGGGGATGCCGTGGGTGGCCGCCTGGTCGGCGAGCTGGCCTTCAACGAGCGGTGTGCGGACGTATCCGGGGTTGACGCAGTTGCTGGTCACCCCGTGCGCGCCACCCTCGCGGGCTGTCACTTTTGAAAGGCCCTCCAGGCCGTGCTTGGCCGCCACATACGCCGACTTGAACGCCGAGGCACGCAGTCCGTGGATGGAAGACATGTTGATGATCCGGCCGTGTCCCTGCGCATACATGTGCGGCAGTGCGGCACGGATCAGCAGGAACGGCGCCTCCAGCATGATCGTCATGATGCGCCGGAACGCGGCCGGGTCAAAGTCCTCGATGGGGCTGATGGACTGGATGCCGGCATTGTTGACGAGGATGTCAACGTCCAGGGTCAGTGACTCCAGCGCTGAGGTGTCCAGCAGGTCCACTTCCCAGACTTCACCACCCACTTCGGCAGCGACCGCCGCAGCCCCGGCTCCGTCACGGTCGGCCACGATGACATGGGCGCCCTGGGCGGCCAGTGCCCTGGCGCAGGCAGCGCCCAGCCCGCCCGCGCCCCCGGTGACCAGGGCCCGTCGCCCGGCCAGCGGCCCGGCTGGGGAGCCAGCCGATGAACGAACCGGGGAACCAGCCGCGTCTGCTCCCCCGTCGGGAGGCCCCTTCCCAGCCCCGTTCCCAACTGAACCGGCAACCATTCCTAACCCACCTTTGTTGCAGTCTTGGCCGCAGCGGCACGGCCCAGGGCCAGCGTTCCGGCGGCATCGGCGTCGTCAATGTCCTGCAGCGAGACGCCCTTGGTTTCCTTCAGGAAGTACACGGCGACGGCTGTCACCATGCAGGCGCCGAGCAGGTACAGGGCCACAGGGACGGAGGATTTGTAGTGTTCCACGAGGCCGGTGGCGATGAAGGGTGCCATGGAGCCGGCCACGATGGAGGTCACCTGGTACCCCAGTGAGACGCCGGAGTAGCGCATGCGGGTGGGGAACATTTCGGCCATGATGGCGGGCTGGCCGGCGTACATGAGTGCGTGGAATATCAGTCCGATCGTGACCGAGGCCAGGATCATGAGGTCGTCCTTGGTGTCCATCATGGGGAAGGCGAAGAATCCCCAGGTGGCGCCCGTCAGCGCGCCGAGCATGTAGGTGGGCTTGCGGCCGATCCGGTCCGAGAGCTTGCCGACCAGCGGCACCACGATGAAGTGGATGCCGTGCGCCACCAGCAAAAGCATGAGGATGCGGGACGTGTCGATGTCGACGATGATCTTCAGGTAGGTGATGGAGAACGTGACCACCAGGTAATAGAGAATGTTTTCGGCGAAGCGCAGGCCCATGGCCGTGAACACGCCGCGCGGGTAGCGGCGCAGGACCTCGAACACGCCGTAGCCGGCCTGGGGGTTCTCCGCCATTTCGGCGTGCGCCTCCAGGAAGATGGGAGCGTCACTGACCTTGGTGCGGATGTAGTAGCCGATCAGCACGATCACGGCGGAAAGCCAGAACGCAACGCGCCAGCCCCAGCCCAGGAACGCGGCATCGCTGAGCACGGAAGCCAAGGTGAGCAGGACCCCCGTGGCGAGCAGGTTGCCCAACGGCACGGCCGACTGCGGCCACGATGCCCAGAATCCGCGTGACTTGTTGGGACTGTGTTCTGCCACGAGCAGCACGGCGCCGCCCCACTCCCCGCCCACCGCGAAGCCCTGCACGAAGCGCAGGATCACCAGGAGCGCCGGCGCCCAGTAGCCAACCTGGCCAAAGCTGGGCAGGCAGCCCATCAGGAACGTGGACACTCCTACGAGGATGATGCTCAGCTGCAGGAGCTTCTTGCGGCCGAACTTGTCGCCAAAGTGGCCAAAGACGATGCCGCCGATGGGCCGGGCAACGAAGCCGACGGCGTAGGTCAGGAACCCTGCCATGATCGCGTCGAGCTCGGAGCCGGAGTTCGGGAAGAACATCTTGCCAAACACCAAGGTGACGGCCGTGGCGTACAGGAAAAACTCGTACCATTCCACGACCGTGCCCGCCATGGACGCGGCAACGACCTTCCGCAACCCCGACTCCTTCGCCGATGGTGTCGGCCCCGCACTTGCACTCATTTTTGCTCCTCCGCGCCGCAGCGCGCCTGTCGACGTTGACATCTGGGGCCGGCCGCCGGCAGCTTGTGAGCTGCGGCACATTCCCGGTTTCCCGAGTCTCCCAGTGCAGGGGCGGAACATCAATGACCAATAGCGCAGAGCCTGTGCGCGTTAATGCACATCGATGGTGGTGCGGGCAGGGTGCCATGCTGACAAGGCACGACGACGGAACCGAACCAGCCTGCCTCTTCCCACCGAAGCCGTTGCCTTCCGAAGGCACTATCCCGACCCTCGCCACAGACCACTGCTTGCATAGTGGACTGGCTGCGGCCTCCTGCCTCCTGCCCGAGGCCCGGCAGGCGAGGCCTGTCAGGGGCAGCCGAAGCCGGCCTGGGGAGGGTTTTTACTCCAGTTTGAGGACCCCCGCAATGGCGGCGCTTAGCAACCCGCAGGCCAGATCGCCGCAATTGCCGAATGCTAGCTGGGCGGGAACGACTTGCAAGAGCAAGGACAGAAGACAACACACCGATCGCTGCGATCAGGGCTCCGGTCATGGTCGGGGACTGGCATTTGAAGTTCGTTGATTTTCGGGGGTTTTGAGTGGCTGAAAGACTGTTAATTTTGCCCGCAATACGATAAAATAGAGTTAGTGTTTTGTCGTCTACCGAGGGGTGAAATGATGGTTTTCATGACTGCTCAACTTCCCCTGCCTGTGACGATGGATCCTGTTGCCAAGCCGGTGGGCTTGGCGGTCTCTTTGGTGGAGAACGACCGTGGCGGGGAAGTCTATATTCGCGGGCAACTGTGTGACGTGTGGGATGCCGAAGACGCTGCTGCACGTCGGTGGGCGGCAGTGAAATTGGTGCGTCTGGGCGCGGCCTCCCAGGAGCAGATCGCGGCAGCTTTCGGAGTTTCCTCGGTGGCGGTGTGGAAATGGGTCCAGCGGGCGGCCGTCGGTGGCATTGCTGCGTTGGTGCCGGAAAAGAAGGGGCCGAAGAAGGCCTCCCGACTCAGCGACACTGTCATCAGCCGGATCGTGGAACTGCGCAGCACCGGTCTGTCCCAGCAGGCCGTCGGCAACATGGTTGGCGTCTCGGAGTTCAGTGTCCGTCGCGCCCTGAAAATCGCTGCCGAACAAGCTGCCACAGAAACAGCAGTCCCCGAGCGTGAAACCCTGGAATCAACACCAATACCAGCACCGCAGCCTGAACTGCCGCTCTCTCCAGCCCCGGCGCCCCGCACTGCCGAGCGTGCTGCTGCCGGCCTGCTTGAAGGCGCATCCTCAGTTTTTGCCCCGGCCTCCCATGTTCGCCACGCCGGGCTGTTTCTGGCCTTCCCCGCGTTGGAAACCACCGGCCTGCTGGCCTGCGCGAAAGAAGTGTACGGGGCGTTGCCGAATGGTTTCTACGGGCTCGAAACGATCCTGATCGATAGTGTGCTGCGCGCACTGGCCGGGGAAGCCCGCGCCGAGGGAGCCACACGCTTCGACCCCGAAGAGCTTGGTCGGGTGTTGGGTTTGGATCGGGCCCCGGAAGTAAAAACCATCCGCCGCCGGATTAGCCAACTCGCCGAGCGTGGCAAGGCCCAGGAACTGATTGCTGCCCTGGCCAAACACCGCCTAACCGGCACCGGGCCTGGTGGGGAGGATCTGGCGGCGATTCTCTATGTTGACGGGCATGTGCGTGCCTATCAGGGCACGAAAAAGATCGGGAAACTCTACTCCACCAGATTGAAGTTCCCGGTCCCGGCGACCGAGGAAACCTGGGTCACCGACGCGCACGGCGCCCCGGTCTTTGTCGTCATGGCTAAA
>NZ_JBQSVT010000010.1:0-129079 GCF_052376555.1 Specibacter sp. AOP5-B1-6 | reverse complement strand
GCAGCTCCCGCCGATGGCGTGAAAGCCCCGGAGCAGTAAACAACCCCCAGCCGGGCAGGCAGCTTCGGAGCAATCAGCAGCTCAGGAGCCTGAAGCGCCCAGGTCCCAGCGGATCCTGCCCCACCACATCACCAGAGGGTCGATATGCAGACGGTAAGAGCTCGCGCGGCTAGAATCCCTGCGCTTTGCGGTATCGCTTCATCTGTTGGTGCCGGCGAATCAAGCTGTCGCGGCGCGGGGTCTGCTCCGATGATGGCTCTTCAGCGGTCAGGTCAATGTGGCTTTCCCCAAATTGCCATAGCAGCAGGTCGTCGAGCAGCCTGTCGGGACCGGGGGAGTACCGGTGGTCCAGCGCTTTCCTGACGTTGGAGATGATCTCGGGCTGCAACAGTGCAGCTAGGTCGACAGTCTTGCGCAGCCCGTGCGCAGCCACCAATTCGGCAGCCCAGCCCCAGTCATCATCGGCTTTCCTGTCAACATGTGGCAGCAGTGTCTGCCACACCGCCTTGATCCGGTTGGGAGTCAGCGAGATGTTGCCCTCACCCTCGCCCTCTGTGTCCCAGTAGCTGGTGACGGTTTCGTATCTGTCGTGGAGCTCGGAAAACGCCGACTCGACTGTCTCAAGCATGGCCGCAGTGGCGGTGAACTGCCTGTCAAAGTAAGGGCTCCAGGCGCGGGGGTCCTGGGATTTGAAGCGGATGTCATGCTCAATCTCGCTCCAGGCGTGGGCAAAAATGGTGCGGATCTGGCATTCAAAGAAATAGCTGCCGTTGGGTTTGAGCTCAGCGTCGAGCAGTTCCTGATAAGCGCGGACCACATCGTTTTGGATGGTACGCAGGATCAGGTGTCTGCTCGAATACCCGTAAGTGCCGGATTCGATGGAGCCAATGTCCTTCTCGGTGTCGCCACGGCAGTCAAAAATGCTGCGCTTGCGCTTGATCAAGTTGGCTGCCAAGGCGTTTTCTCCGGGCAGTGTGGTGATGACCCGCACGCCCACCATGTCCGTGAGGTTCCGCAGCGGTTCTGGGAACTGGAGACTGGGAGCCGCGTCCGGCTCGGTCACCATCCGGGAGGCCTTCTCCCGGAATGATTCAACCGATTTGGTCCGGCTCGTGACAAAAAGTGGTTTGTCCTCTGCCTCGGACAGGACTTCGCGGACAAGCGATTCCATTTCTGCAGTGACTTTTTCCAGGGTCGGAAGTGTCCGTTCAAAATCAGCCACCGACGCGCTGACGGCAGGGCGCAGCGATTCATCGAGTCGTTCCCAATTACTACTCATGAGTCGAGCCTAAACGTCCGGGCGGCGCCCATGCGAGCAGCACCGCCGACAGTTCCGCAAATACTCGGTAAACATTGCGGCCCAGCGAGCCAGCCGGCTACCCAACAGTGCGCCATCAGTGCGCCATCAGCGCGCCGGCGGCACGCCGGTGCTGTTGCGCACGATCAGTTCCGGCACCATGGCAAACGGCGGGAAGGTGTTCTGCGAATTTTGAAGCCGGTGCAGCAGCCGCCGAACGGCCAATTCGCCGATCATCTTAAACGGCTGGGCGACAGTGGTCAGCGACGGCGAGCTGAATTCCGCCAGCGCAATGTTGTCCACGCCGACAATTGAAATGTCCTCGGGAATCCGTTTCCCGCTCTCATGCAGGGCACGGATGACACCGAACGCCATCTCGTCGGACGAAACGAAAAGGGCCGTCAGTTCCGGAATGCGGGCAGCAATGAGCCCATTTTTGTAACCGGACTCCGGCGACCAGTCGCCCTGCAGTTCGGGAGGCACTGATTTGCCCGCCCGTTCCAGAGTTGTCCGCCAGCCATCGCTGCGGTCCAAGGCCTCAATCCAGTTTTGTGGGCCCGCCAGGTGCCACACTGTTTCGTGCCCCAACTCAAGCAGGTGCGTCGTGGCCAGCTCGGTCACGAGAGCCTGGTCGATCACCAGCAGTTCGCTCGACTCGGTCCGTGAGCCGTCCAAGGTGACAATGGGCGTGGTGTCGCCAATCCTGGAAACCACAGGACTCGCACCAATCATGGGCACAGCCAGAATGATGCCGTCGGCGCCGCGATCCACCAGGCCCTGCACTGCTGCTTCAATGACGTGGTCGTCCATGGAGGAGATGGGCGAGGTGATGACGGCATGATCCAATTCGGCGGCTGCGAGTTCAATGCTGGCGACCACAACCGAGCGGGCGTAGGAATCGCTGGTGAACATGACCAGACCGATGATTTGGGTACGGCCCGTGGAAAGGCTGCGGGCCGCATAGTTGCGGTGGTAGCCTAGCTGCGAAATGGCCGCTTGGACGCGTTCCCGGGTGGCGGGCTTCACGCTGTGATGGCCGTTGAGGACCCGGGACACCGTCTGTGGTGAAACGCCTGCAACTTCGGCGACGCCGCGAATGCCGGGGCGGCCGGATTCCGAATTGCTCACTGAATACCTGCCGAATCAAAGCTGTTGGGGGACTTGTGGGTTTAGATTCTGCGGGCCAACCGAACCGTGTCCCTAAAAAGTACTGTAACCACAACTGTGGCGGTTGGGGAATTTCCCCAACCGCCACAGTGCTGCGTCCCACCGATTCGGCGGGCTGCCGTTTCTAGCTTTGGTAGCGTCCGCGTGATGAACGACGGCGAACCAAGACCAGTGCGCCAGCTCCCGTCAGGAGCATCCCGGCCAGGACAAACACCCCTATGCTGGCACCCGTGCGGGCCAACTCACCATCCGTGGTGGCAGGCGCCCCAGCCGGAGACCCAGCAGCTGCACCGGGATCGCCGGTGCCTGTAGGCGATGCGCCCGCTCCCGCCGCCGGTTCGCTGGAGCCCGGACTGGTTGGCACGTCGTTGCCTGATGCATCAGTTGCAGGCACGTCAGTTGTCGGAACGGCCGTGGCGGGCGGGGACGTGGGGGCGCCGGTAGTCGGTGGTGTCGTGGCCGGAGCCGTCGTCTCGGTGGGATCCGGAGTGGGTGACGGTGAAGCGCCGGGCACAGCCAGGTCCAGGACCACATACCCAGCAAAGGTTTCCTTCTCGCTGCTGGCAAAGGCTCTCCCGTCGTCGCTGCTGGCGCGGTAGTCAACGGTTGTCGGCTGAACCCCCGCCACCGCGAACGGTGCCGCATACGCTGTCCAC
Source organism: Specibacter sp. AOP5-B1-6 (assembly GCF_052376555.1). Lineage (NCBI taxonomy): Bacteria > Bacillati > Actinomycetota > Actinomycetes > Micrococcales > Micrococcaceae > Specibacter > Specibacter sp. AOP5-B1-6. The sequence goes on along the minus strand of NZ_JBQSVT010000010.1, from coordinate 125,959 downwards.
ACACCGTCGCCGATCCGGTACTCGATCGCGGCCTGGTCAGCAGCGGCACCGGTGGCTGCCAGTGTCACTGTTGGTGCGACGTTGAACTTCCCCTCGGCATTGGGCTCCCGATCAAGGGAACCTGTCACGCCAAGTGCATCCACCGCCGTGTTGCGGACCTCAATTTCGTAGGCGGAGAGGTAGGGGTTCACGTTTCCGGACTGGACCTCCACCTTGACGTGGCCGGCATTGACCGGCTCGAAGGCAACGACATCCGTGCGCTTGCCGGTGGGCATGCCGGTCTTGGTGGCAACGACAGTCCAGGTGGTGCCGTCCTCGGATGTAGACACGGTGTAGTCCTTGGCGGATGCACCTTCCCAAGCGATCGTCACCTCATTGACGGGCTGGACCGTGCCCAGATCGCCCGCAATCCAACGCACACCGTCGTAGTTGGCGGACCAGCGCGTGGCAAGGTCGCCGTCAAAGGCCTGGCTGGCGGGCAGGCTGTCTGCTTCGGTGCCCGACGCCGTGGCCTCGGCGCCCACGGCAACGTTGGTGATCCCCGCAACGCCGAGGCTCCAGGCACCCACCGTGCCTGACCCGCCGGCGGGAACGAGGTCCGCCAGGCGCACAAAGCGGGCTTCGGTGGTGGGGAAGCGGACCTCGTCGGCACCGGCGCCTGCCACCTCATGGGTGGTGGTGCGGTCCCAAAACAAGCCGTCCCTGGACGTTTCCACGGCGTATCCGGCAGGCGCATTGGCCGCCCACTCGGCGGTCACCGCGCCAACCTTCTGGACCGAGCCGAGGTCAACCGTGAGGGACGCAGGCGCGGCATCGGCCGACTCCCAGCGGGAGTTTCGATCCCCGTCGGTGAGGTTCGACGCCGGATTGCCTTCCTTGGCCGACGAGGCCGCCACGGGTTTGCCGGAGGCCAGGTCAGCCGCCCCGGCAGCGGGTGTGGTGTCCTCAACAGTGCCCAGCGACGGGCCCATGCCGATCTTGTCCAGTGCATTGTTGAAATCAGCGTAGGCAACCGTGGGGGTCGCGGCTGTCCAGGTCTTCTGCGCCACGACCGGGAAGGAACGCTCAATCAAGCCGTGCACGTCCTGCTCGGAGTAGTCGTTGTCGACCAGGTCGTTCCACACGGCAAACATGGCACCCATGATCTGGCTGGGCTCGACCATCTCGTCGCCGGCCGTGTTGGGCAGCCAGTCGTTGTACAGCCACTGGTTGTTCAAGCCGTTGCCGTGGTAGTAATCGGCAAAGGGGACAACATACAAGGTGCCGTCATTGGTGTTGATGAACTTCATGTCGTCGCTGGCCGCAGCATTCAGCCCGTACCAGCCGTTGTTCCAGGAGTTGATGATGACGTCTTTGTCGTAACCCTCAACGCCGGATGCGCCGGTGCCCTTGCTCATCTGGGTGAAGCTGCCCCAGGCGCCCGGCTGCTTTCCGGCGTCGCGGATGTGCTTGGCCATGTCGTTGTAGAACTGGCGGTACTGGAGCTTGTCGCCCGGGTACTCATCGGCACCAAAGTTCACTTCGGGGCCCTGGAACCAGGGCATGAACTCGTCGAAGATTCCCTTGATGGCTGCCGTGGTCTCGGGCTTGCTGAGATCGAGGTGGTCGGACTTGCCGTTGTCCAGGCCAATGTCAGGACGCCATTTGATGATGGCGGCGGAGTGGGCGGGAACATCAATTTCGGGGATGATCTGAACGCCGCGGCTGGCCGCCGTGGCCTCGAAGCCGTCCCAGTCGGCGCGGTCGTAGGAACCATCCGCCGAGGCCAGGCCGGCGTACTTCGGGTTGTCGGATTTCAGCCTGAAGCCCATGTAGGACTCGCGCCAGTCACCGGCATCCACAAATATCTGGTTGTCATTGAGGTGGATCTGGAAGCGGTTGAGCTTGTAGTAGCTCATCATTTTGATGTAGTCGTCGATGAAGTCGGCGGTGAACACGCGTCGGCCCACGTCGAGGATGAAGCCGCGGGCCTCGTAGTCGGGCCAGTCAACAGCCGCTCCGACGGGCAGCTTGTTGCGCCCGTCGGACTGGGTCATGATCTGCAGGATGCTGCGCGTGCCGTAGTAGGCGCCCGTCTCGGTGGGGGCGGTGACTGTCACCCCTGCTTCGGTGACATCGAGCTTGTAGCCTTCTGCGTCATAGCGCTCGCCGCCGGTCGCGTACTTGTCTGCAGCGTCAAGGACCAGGGAAATGTCGCCGGGTTTGCTGGCGCCGGTGGCAACTGTGAGCTCCAGGCCCGTCATTTCGGCCAAATCATCCGAAAACTCCTCGCCTACCTGGTTCAGTTCGTTGGGGACGACAATGCGGCTTGTGGGGGTGAGCTCCAGTTTGCCGGAGCCGCCTGTCCATTCGTGGAGGGACGGGACCACAACCGGCGCGGCGTTGGCGGCGGACTCTTCGGGCGCGGCGGCCGCCGGTGTCACGGCGGCGATGCCGGCCAGTGGCATGCTCAGTGCGGCCACCACTGCAATCTTGCGCAATGTGCTCTTCATAAAGGTGAAACCTCTCGACTGCTGCTCGTTGTGACGGCTGTGCAAAAAACCAGTGGCCGGGACCGCGTAGACGGGTATATTGCCGGGCTGCCGATTTGTTATGGAACCCATGTAGAAGTCCTGAAGGCCACAAAAGGTGCCCAAATACCCTGGATTTCAAGGTGAAATACGAATGTTATCGGTCACTTTTCGAAGTATACGAGACTTGTGTCACATTTGACCAGGGTCTTGACGGATATGACGCGGAGTGCGCAGGACGGGTCCTGGCCATGCCCTGGACCGGCCGTGCATTTCAACAGCACCACAGGGGGCAATAGGCTGGTGGCATGTTGACAGTTATTGGTGAGGCCCTGGTTGATGAAGTGGTGCACGCGGGCAAGGACCCTGTCCCGCACGTGGGCGGCAGCCCCATGAACGTGGCCGTTGGGCTGGCCCGCTTGGGGCACCCCGTGCAGTTCCTGGGCAGGTTTGGCAAGGACGCCTACGGGGACATGGTGGCCGGGCATTTGAGGGCCAATGACGTGATGGTCCCGATGGCCCCTGACGCTCAGCCCACCTCGGTGGCCCGGGCAGTGCTGGATGCAAACGGTGCCGCAACGTATGAGTTCGCCCTCGACTGGTCGCTGCCGGATCTCGGTGCAGCCGGCGACAAACCGAATTTCATGCTGGCCGCCACAACACTGCTCCACACCGGTTCCATCGCCACCATGCTGGCTCCGGGTGCCGAACAGGTCCTGGCCGCTGTCATTGACGCCCACCCCCGCGCCACGATCGCCTTTGATCCCAACTGCCGCCCCAGCATCATCACCGACGTTGACTACGCACGGGAGCAGGCGGAGAAGTTTGTGCGCCTGGCCGATGTGGTCAAGGCTTCGGACGAAGACCTCGAATGGCTTTACCCCGGCATTGACCCCAAGGAATCTGCCCGCAATTGGCTTGCCATCGGCGGTGCTGAAGGTCCCGCCGTCGTTGTTCTGACGCAGGGCGGTGCCGGCCCGTGGGCAGTGTGCGCCGCCGGTGAGGCTGCCTGTGCCGTGCCGCCGGTCCAGGTCGCGGACACGGTGGGGGCCGGCGACTCCTTCATGGCTGCGCTGCTGTCGGCCCTTGTGGACAGGGAATTGGACGGGGCCCAGCGCCGCACCCAGCTGCGCGCCATGGACACCGCAGCCCTGGCAGACGTGCTTGACTACGCCGCGAGGGCGGCCGCCATCACGGTTTCCCGGGCGGGGGCCAATCCCCCCAGCCGGGCTGAATTGCGGAACTGACCGGCTGCAGGGCCTTCTGCAGGAAAATTTCACGGCAATCTGAAAGGCATTCCCATGTTTGATTACGACCCCTATTCGTTCCTGACCCCTGTCCCGGAATTCGAGCTGGCCAGCGAATCGTTTGCCGACGGGGCCGTGTTTTCCCCCGCCCAGGTCAACGCCGACGCCCATCCCGGCGGACGCGACCTGTCCCCGCAGCTGTCCTGGCACGGCTTCCCGTCCGGGACGCAAAGCTTTGCCGTGACCATGTTTGACCCCGATGCGCCCACGGCCAGCGGCTATTGGCATTGGGCCGTGGCCGGGCTGCCGGTGTCCGTGACGTCACTGGCAGAGGGTGCCGGGACCCCGGGTTCCCCCGCACTGCCTGCCGGGGCGCTCGCCTTGAAGAACGACGCCGGGATCCCCGGTTATCTGGGCTCGGCACCTCCCGCCGGGCACGGTCCGCACCGCTACATGGTCGTGGTCCATGCCGTTGACGTTCCCTCGCTTGGCCTGCCCGCCGACACCACCGCGGCAACCCTGGGCTTCAATCTGCACTTCCACACCCTGGCCCGGGCCCGGTTGACGGGGCTGTTCGAGGTTTAGCAGGGCTTGGCGGGGTTTCACGGGAAGTTGGATAGCCTTGGGTATGCGTTTAATTGCCAGCGACATTGACGGAACCATCCTGGGCCACGACGGATTGATCAGCACCCGCACCGTGGAGGCCTTCCACGCTGCCGCGGAAGCGGGCATTGACATTGTGTTCGTGACAGGACGCCCGCCGCGCTGGCTGGACCCGATCCGCGAGCAAATCGGCCACCTGGGCACCGTCATCTGCTCCAACGGGGCCGTCACCTACGACCTCGGCACCGACAAGGTGCTGGCCTCCCACCTGCTCAGCTGGGACACGGTCGAGCAGGTCAAGGACATTGTCGCCGGCCTGGCCGTTGAGCCCTACTTTGCCCTGGAATCCCTTGCCGGCCTGCACATTGAAGAGGGCTTCTACGGCGCCCGCGCCCCGGCCGGCCGCGCCGTTATTGTCCCCCAGGTGCTGACTGCCGACATGGCAAACGGCGGGATCATTAAAATGCTGGCTGTCCTCCATACCGGCAGTGCCGACGAATTCCTGGAACTCGTCACCCCCGCCGTCGGCCCGCTGCTTGCCGTCACACACTCGGCCCCGGACCTGGCCCTCCTTGAAATGGGACCGCTGGGCGTCAACAAGGCCGTCACCCTGGCCGAGTATGCGGCCGCACGCGGGATTGACGCCGCCGATGTTGTCGCGTTCGGTGACATGCCCAACGACGTGGAAATGCTCGGCTGGGCCGGCGCCGGATACGCGATGGCCAGCGGCCACCCGCAAGCGCTCGCAGCCGCTGCGCTGCAGGCTCCCCGCTTTGAGGACGACGGCGTTGCCCAGGTCATCGAGTCGCGCCTGGCCGCGCTGCGCCTGGCCTGAGTGACGAAGATACAGACACGAACGAAGACACAGACGATGCCAAGGACCAAGATCACCAAGCCGTACCTGGATTCGGCGCAGCCGCTGGCCATTGCCCACAGGGGCTTTTCCCGCGACGGGCTGGAAAATTCCCTGCCCGCGTTCAAGGCAGCCCTGGCCCTGGGCTACCAGTACGTTGAAACTGACATCAACACCACCTCTGACGGGGTGCCGCTGGTGTTCCATGACGCAACACTTGACCGCACCACGGACCAGGCCGGCACGATCGCGGAACTGCCCTACTCGGTGGCGGGCAGGGCGCGGATTGGCGGCCGGGAGCGGATTGCCACACTCGATGAATTCCTGGCGGCGCTGCCCCAGGCACGGTTCAACATCGATGTGAAGGACGCCGGGTCCGTGGACGCCCTCGTTGACGCCATCGAAAGCCACGGCCTGCACGACCGTGTCTGCGTGGCGTCGTTCTCGGACAGGCGCCGCCGCAAGGTGCTTGCGCGGCTGAGCCGTCCGGTGGCAAGTTCGCCGGGAAAATGGCTTCTGGTGGCCTACTTTCTGCTGTCACCGTGGCTCCCCGGGTCGTTCATCAACTGGCTGATGCGCGATGCGGATGTGCTGCAGATTCCCAGGCGGTACCTGGGCCTGGAGGTGGTGACCCCCGGAACGGTGGCCCGGGCGCACCGGATGGGCTTGAAAGTCCACGTGTGGACCATTGACGACCCTGCGCAAATGCACGAACTCTTTGACCTGGGTGTTGACGGCATCATGACGGACAGGGCCGACCTGCTCGCCGACGTCATGCGCCAACGGGGCTACTGGACGTAATCATTCAGCCATGTCGGCGACCGGTGGCAGGATGGGTGCATGCGTATCCTCATTGCCCCCGACAAATTCAAGGGGACCCTCACCGGCCCGGAAGCGGCTGCGGCCATGGCCGAAGGCGCCCTGCGGGTTTACCCGGATGCCGTGGTCACGGCCCTGCCCATTGCCGACGGCGGCGAAGGCACGGTTGAAGCAGCGGTCGCGGCAGGATTTTCGGAGCGGCTGAACGCGGTGGTTGGCCCCATCCTGAAGCCGGTCGGTGCGGTGTGGGGGTTCCAGGAGGACAGCAGGGTGGCCGTCATTGAGACCGCGCAGGCCAGCGGCTACCTGCTCAGCGAACCCACCGTGGAAAATTCCCTGCGCGCCCACTCCTACGGTTCGGGCCAGCTCGTTGCCGCAGCATTGGAGGCCGGGGCGACGGAAATCATCATCGGCCTGGGCGGCTCGGCCATGACCGACGCCGGAACCGGCGCCCTGCGCGCTTTGGGGCTGAAGCTGCTCGATACCCACGGGAACTTTGTGCCGCTGGGCGGCGGCTCCCTGGTGGACGTCGTCGCCGTGGACGCCTCCGGGCTTGATCCGCGGCTGGCCGGCGTGACAGTGCGGATGGCCGTGGATGTGGACAATCCGCTGTATGGCTTCAATGGTGCCGCGCACGTGTTTGGGCCGCAAAAGGGTGCCGACGCCGACGCCGTCGAACTGCTCGATGCGGGGTTGCGGAACCTGGCGTCGGTGGTCCGGGAGGCGACGGGCATTGACATCGACATGCCCGGGGCCGGTGCCGCGGGCGGGTTCCCGTCCATGTTTGTGGCCTATGCCAATGCCTCGGTGGAGCGCGGCTTTGACCTGGTCGCGGCCTTGATCGACCTGGAGACCGCCCTCGACGGCGCCGATCTTGTCATCACGGGCGAGGGGTCCCTGGATGTGCAGTCGTTGTCGGGCAAGGGCCCCCTCGGGGTGGCGGACGCTGCCCACGCAAGGGGACTTCCCGTCGTCGTGGTTGCCGGGCGAATCACCGTGACGGCGGCACAGCTGGCCGAACACGGGGTGGTGGCTGCCGTCAGCGCAACGGATGTGGCAGGCTCCCCGGAGGCGGCTCTCGCGGAAGCCGCCCGGTACACCACGATGGCCACCTCCGAGGCGCTCAACGGCATCTGACCGCCGGGCGCCGCAAGCCAACCCGGGAATGCGGGCTTAGGACTTCCCGAGGGAGACTCTGGCGGGCTGGTCGTCGGGGTCCAGGGGATTGGCGGCCGTGCCGCGCCACTTCGCCAGGGCGCTCATGCCGTGGTAGATGATCAGTGCAGCCCCGGTGCCCAGCGCAATGCCTTCAAAGGTGAGGTTTCCGACGTTCCAGGTGAAGTTGGCGATGCCGATGATCAGTGCGACGGCGGCCGTGGTCAGGTTGATGTTGTTGGAGAAGCTGACCTTGTTCTGCACCCAGATGCGCACACCCAAAACGCCGATCATGCCGTAGAGCAGGGTTGCCGCGCCGCCGAGGACGCCGACGGGGACGGTGGCGATGAGCTCACCGAACTTGGGGGAGAAGCTCAGGGCCAGGGCTGCGATGCCGGCCACGTAGTAGGCGGCGGTGGAGTACACCTTGGTGGCGGCCATGACGCCAATGTTTTCCGCGTAGGTGGTGGTGCCGGAGCCGCCGCCGAAGCCTGCCAGGGTGGTGGCGACGCCGTCGGCAATGATGGCGCGGCCGGCGTAGGGGTCAAGGTCCTCACCGGTCATGAGCGCCACCGACTTCACGTGGCCGATGTTCTCGGCGACCAGCACCAGGACCACGGGGATGAACAAGCCCAGTACGGCGATGTGGAAGGTCGGGGTCTGGAAGTGCGGCAGGCCGATCCATGCTGCGGAGTCGATCTTGGAGAAGTCCACCTCATTGCGCAGCACGGCCACGAAGTAGCCAACAACCACGCCGACCAGGATGGCCAGGCGGCCCAGAATGCCGCGGAACAGCACGCTGACAAGGATGATGACGAGCAGGGTCACCAGTGCCGTGATGGGTGCCTTTTCAAAGTTCGACTTGGCCGAAGGTGCCAGGTTCAGTCCGATCAACGCCACGATGGTTCCGGTCACCGGGGCCGGCATGAGCCGGTTGATCCACGAGGCGCCAAACTTTTGCACGATCAAGCCCAAAACGGCCAGTGTCACGCCGGCAACAACCACGCCGCCAAGCGCCCCGGCCACGCCGAATTGCTGCTGTGAGGCCATGATTGGGGCGATGAACGCAAAGCTGGAGCCCAGGTAGCTGGGCACCCGGCCGCGGGTCAGGATCAAGAAGAACAAGGTGCCAATGCCGGAGAAGAACAGTGTTGTTGCCGGTGGCATGCCGGTGATGAGGGGGACCAGGAACGTGGCGCCGAACATGGCTACCACGTGCTGCAGGCCAATGCCGATGGTCCGGGGCCAGCTCAACCGCTCGTCGGGGGTGACAACCTCCCCTGGCGCGATGGTTTTGCCGTCGCCGTGAACTTTCCATTTTGTGCCCAGCAAACTCATCCGCTTATCTCCCATTCCAGCCCTCACACGTGCGAGAGGCCCGCGGATAAGAATATAGGAGTGCGTGCGGTCATGGGTGCGGCACGTGGCCTTCGCTGGCAAGAAGCACGACGCCGAGCAGGTCGTTGAGAGCGTGGGCCAGGTCCGGATGGGCCAGCTCATACCGGGAGCGGCGGCCCTCCGGGATGGCGACGGCCAGCCCGCACTCCCGCAGGCACGAGAGGTGGTTGGAGATGCTCTGGCGGGAAACCCCCAGATGCAGAGCCAAATCTGCAGGATACTGCGGCGCCTTGGCCAGCCCCATCAAGATTTCCGCCCTGGTGGGGTCCGAAAGGGCGTAGCCAAAGCGGGCAAGCACGGCTGCGTTGCTAATGGGCTTCATTCTCAATATCGTACAGCATTTGCTGAATTCAGCGTTCGCTGTACTATTGAATCATGTCTGGTCACAATCACTCCCACGCGGGCGCCCCCGGCGAAAGCCACCAGGGCCGCATTGCCGTTGCCCTGGGAATCACGCTCGTGGTGTTTGTCTTCCAGGTCATCGGCTCCATCCTGACCGGCTCGCTGGCGCTGCTCTTTGACTCGGCCCACGTCCTCACCGACGCCGGGGGACTGGCCATGGCGTTGCTGGCCGCCCGGCTGATGACCCGCCCGGCAACCAGCAAACGCACCTGGGGATTTGCCCGTGCGGAGGTGCTTGCCGCAACCGCGCAGGCCGCGGTGCTTCTCGCCGTCGGACTCATTGTTCTGGTGGAAGGCGTGCAAAGACTATTCAAGCCCACCGACATCGCCTCCAATGAAATGATCGTCTTCGGGGCCATCGGCCTGCTCGGCAACATCGTGTCCATGTTTGTGCTGATGGGCGGGCGCAGCAAGAACTTCAACATGCGGGCCGCGTTCCTGGAGGTCGTGAACGACGCGCTCGGCTCCGTGGCCGTGATTGTGGCCGCGATCGTGATTTCAACAACCGGCTGGATGCAGGCCGACGCGGTGGTGGCCATGCTCATTGGCGCCTTGATCCTGCCGCGCACCGTGAAGCTGCTGCTGGAGACCATCAGCGTCCTGCTTGAGTCGACGCCGTCGGGCCTTGACCTGGACGACGTCCGCAGCCACATCCTGGGCATCGACCACGTGCGCAGCGTCCATGACCTGCACGCAAGCCAGATCGCCACGGGCCTGCCCATCCTGTCGGCCCACGTGGTGGTTGACGACGAATGCTTCCACGACGGCCACGCGCCGCAAATGCTCGACGCCCTCCAAACCTGCGTCGCGGGGCACTTCAAGGTCAGCATCGAGCATTCAACGTTCCAGCTCGAGCCGGCAGGCCACGCCGACCACGAACTTGGCGCCCACCACTAACGAGCCGGTGGGGCAATTTCGCTTTCGCGTCGGGAACTCAACGCTTGGCCGGCCTGCAGCTCAACTGGCATGGGCATCAAGCAGATCAGGCTTGGCGGCCGTCGCATTCTTGTAGAGCGGGGCGGTCACTGTCCAGACGCCGCCCTCGACTCCAGCCGACAGTGTGCCGCCCAGCAGCTGCATGCGCTCGCGGAGACCGATCAAGCCAAAGCCGCCTTTCAAGGCCGCGTTCCCTTCGGTGGGCTCGGCGATCGCGTTGGATACGACCCACTGGATTTTTTCTCGCGATCCCAAGACTTGCAGGGTCACTGTGCGGTCTGTCCCTCGTGAGGCATGTTTGAGGATGTTCGTGATGGGCTCTCGCACCACCGGGGCCAACCCAGCCTGGATTGCCCTCGGGATTACTGGCACGTCTCCATTAATATCCTTGGGCACGTGAAAGCCCTGCGGTTCCAGTGTCAGCATTCCATTCTCGATTTCCACGGAGAGAACCTGATCTGAAACAGCAATTGGCTCCGAATCCGCCCGGGCATCGGGGCTTGTGAGAACTCGCAGAACGGTCCGCATGTCGTCCATGGAAAGAAACTGCCCAACCGTCCCAAATGCCGGCTGGCCTCACTTTTGGAGTATGGATTCCACGGGCGTAATAGGATTATGTAAATGAAATCGCCGTGGGTATCCCTTGGTTGCTGTGGGTTCCCCTTGACGAATTCCGCTGCGACTCCCGCAAATCTTCCCGCACGTGATTGCAGCTGGTAGGTTCATCACATGAAGGCCTTCCGTTACATCTATGCAGCCATACTCGTTCTCAATATCGCTTTCTGCTTGTTTCTCGATATTTCCTTTTGGCAAAAACTTTTCATCTTGGCCTGGATTGCCGCGCCACTGGTCGTTAATGAGTACCAGCTAAACAAAAAATCCAACGAAGCTGCAGAACAGGCTGCTCATTCCTCGAACTCGGTGCAGGATAAAATTCTGCATAACTATCGGGAACGCATCTAAGTGGCATGGCCGCAATAACATTTTTACGGGGGCTACATGGGGAATTCGGTTAGGAGATGACGCCGTCCACGAGCGCCTTCGCCTCGGCCTGGACCTGGGCCAGGTGCTCGTCGCCCTTGAACGACTCGGCGTAGATCTTGTACACGTCTTCGGTGCCGGAGGGGCGGGCCGCGAACCAGGCATTTTCGGTGGTGACCTTCAGCCCGCCGATGGCTGCCCCGTTGCCGGGTGCCTCCGTCAGTTTGGCGGTGATGGTTTCACCGGCCAGGGAGGTGGCGGTGACGTCGGCCGCGGACAGCTTGCCGAGTGCCGCCTTTTGCTCGCGGGTCGCGGCGGCGTCAATGCGGGCGTACGACGGCGCCCCAAAGCGGTCTGTCAGCTCACCATAGTGAACCGAGGGGGACTTGCCCGTTACTGCAGTGATTTCCGAGGCGAGCAGTGCCAGCAGGATGCCGTCCTTGTCGGTGGTCCAGACGGAACCATCCTTTTTCACGAAGGAGGCGCCGGCCGATTCCTCGCCGCCAAACACGCCTTCGCCGGAGAGCAGTCCCGGCACGAACCACTTGAAACCGACGGGGACCTCCACGAGCTGGCGGCCGAGGTCGGCTGCCACCCGGTCAATGATGGAGGAGGACACCAGCGTCTTGCCCACACCGGCCGTCGCGGGCCACTGCGAACGGTGCGTGTACAGGTACTGGATGGCCACGGCCAGGTAATGGTTGGGGTTCATCAGCCCGGCATCGGGGGTGACGATCCCGTGGCGGTCGGCGTCGGCGTCGTTCCCCGTGGCGATGTCATAGGGTGCGCCGGCCTTGAGCTTGTTGATCAGCGAGGCCATCGCCGACGGTGAGGAGCAGTCCATGCGGATCTTCTCATCCCAGTCCAGCGTCATGAACGCCCACTGCGGATCAACAGTGGGGTTGACCACCGTCAGGTCCAGGTGGTGCCGTTCGCCGATCTCGCCCCAATAGTCAACGGAGGCCCCGCCCATGGGGTCGGCGCCAATGCGCACGCCGGCGGCCCGGATGGCGTCCAAGTCCAGGACCGAGGGCAGGTCGTCCACGTAGCCGGAGAGGAAATCAAATTTGTCCGTGGTGGCGGCGGCCATGGCCTCTTTCAGCTGCACCCGGCGTACGCCGCGCAGTCCGCCTTCCAGAAGCTCATTGGCGCGGTTCGCGATCCAGCCGGTGGCGTCGGAATCCGCCGGGCCGCCGTGCGGGGGGTTGTACTTGAAACCGCCGTCGCCGGGCGGGTTGTGGGACGGGGTCACCACAATGCCGTCGGCCAGCGCATCGGTGCGGCCCTTGTTGTGGCTGAGGATTGCGTGCGAGACAGCCGGAGTCGGTGTGTAGCCATGGCGGGCGTCTATCAAAACCTCGACGCCGTTTCCCGCCAACACTTCGAGGGCGGTGTTTTGCGCGGGCTCGCTCAAGGCGTGTGTGTCCTTGCCCATGAACAGCGGGCCGGTGATGCCCTGTCCTGCGCGGTACTCAACAATGGCCTGGGTGATGGCGGCGATGTGACCCTCATTGAAGGAGGCCTTCAGTGAGGAACCCCTGTGCCCCGAGGTGCCAAAGGCGACACGCTGCGCCGGATCACCAAGGTCCGGGGACACGTCGTAGTAAGCATCCAACAACGTGGAAAGATCAACAAGGTCCTGGGGAAGGGCAACAGTGCCCGCGCGGCTAGCCATGCTCACAGCATGCCAGAGCGGGAGCCAATTTTGCACCTGCTGCCCATACTTTGAACTAAATTTCGGGTTTGACTCCCTGCTGTCCGCAAATGCTGCACTACGATGGGAGGCAACTTTACCTCGTACCTTTCCCGCGCCGCGGGCACAACTTGCAGCAGGAGCCAGCAGTGTCGAATCAACCGGACCAGCCACAGCCCCACACGGGACACCCCGAAGGTTACGTGCCGCCGGGGTACATTGCTCCGCCTGTGGCGCCGTACCAGGATGCCCAATACCAGGCAGATCAATACCAGGCGCCGCAGGAACAGGTGCCCCAGCAACAGGCAGCCCAATACCCGACGCCCCAGTACCAGGCACCCCAGTACCCGGCGCCGGCTTCGCAGGGCGTGTACAACGGCCAGAACCAGCAGTTCCAGGCTCCGCAGGCGTCCCTTACGCCCAGCAGTTCCCGAACCCGCAGGGCCCGCAATACGCCGCACCCACCTATTACCAGGGCGGCCCGGGCTACATGGAGGCCAACAGCGGCCCCCGCGGGCTGAGTTTGACCAGCATGATCATTGGCCTGGCATCCCTGGTGGTGGGTTTTGGATTCTTGCTGATCCCACAGATCGTCGGCGTCATCCTGGGCCACCTGGGATTGGGCCGGGAGAACCCGCAGGGTCGTGCCTTCGCCGTCACCGGCTTGATCACCAACTACCTGGCACTGCTCATCTTTGGCGGGCTTTACGCCTTGATGTTCATCGGCATCATGAGCTCAGGATCCTATTAGAGGCCAAGTATCGCTTCAACTTAATCGCCTTAACCCAAGCGGCACCCACACAACGCCAAAGCGAAGTGTGGGTGCCGCCGTCGTACCTGAAGAAAATGCTGCAGCACGGGGGAGAGCGCTACATGACGCCGGCCATCAGCTTCTTGATGGGCTTCTTGACCGCGAACAGCAGGACACCGAACACAATCGAGACCAGGCCGATGACAAGGAAATAGGGGGTCTCATCGGCGGGGTCGTACCACTGGGCCAGAACCCCCGACATGGCCGTGCCAAGCGACACGGACAGGAAGAACAAGGCCACCATCTGGGTCTGGAATGCGGCGGGCGCCAGCTTCGTGGCCAGCGACAGGCCCACGGGGGAGAGCATGAGCTCCGCGACCGTGAACAGCAGCAGGATGAAGACAATGGCCATCATCGGCACGGCGGCCATGCCGGCGAACGGGATGAAGGACAGGTAGGCCAGGCCCATCACGACAAGCGCCACCGAGAATTTCACGGGCGTGCCGGGCTGGCGCGGGCCCCACTTGGTCCAGACCGCCGCAAACACACCGGCCAGGACGATGATGAACACCGGGTTGATGGAGGTGACCCAGCTGGCCGGGATCTCCCAACCGAGGATGCTGCGGTCAAGGCGCTTGTCGGAATACAAGGCGATGACGGTGAACTGCTGCTGGAACAGCGACCAGAACACGGCGCTGGCAAGGAACAGCGGCATGAACGAATACACGCGGCTGCGCTCGGCGCCGGTCACCGTCTTGTTCGCCAGGATCACGGCAAAGTAAGCGATCGTGGCCAGAATGACCACGGCCACGATGATCCATTTGAGGTTCTCGGCCGTGATGAGCTTCAGGGCCACGGCTGCAACGATGAGCACGACGGCGGCACCGGCCAGGGCGCCGACCTTGCCGTACTGCGACTTGGGCAGCGGGTTGGCGATCCGGTGGGCGGACTCGGGCAGGTTCTTGCGTGTCAGCCCATACTGGAGCAGGCCGAAGCCCATGCCGACGGCCGCGGCGGCGAAGCCGATGTGGAAGCCCCAGGTGACCTGCAGCCAGCCAGTGGCCAGCGGGCCGATGAGCCCGCCAATGTTGATGCCCATGTAAAAAATGGAGAAGCCGGCGTCGCGCCGGTCGTCGTCCTTTGCATACAGGGTGCCCACGAGGGACGTGGCGTTGGCCTTCAAACCGCCGGAGCCCACACCAATGAGGATCAGGCCGGCCGTGAGGCCCGCCGCTCCGGGCAGCAAGGCCAGCGACAGGTGGCCGGCCATGATCATGATGGCGCTGTAGAACAAGACCTTTTCCGAGCCCATCAGGCGGTCGGCAACCCAGGCGCCAAGAATGGTGGACAGGTAAACACCGCCGCCGTAGGCGCCGACGATGCCGAGGGCCGTGCCCTCGTCAATGCCGAGGCCGCCCCGGGTGACCGAGTAGTACATGTAGTACGCCAGGATCCCCTGCATGCCGTAGAAGGAGAACCGCTCCCACAGCTCAACGCTGAAGAGGTTCAGCAGCATTTTCGGCTGTCCGAAGAAGGATGTGTCGCGCGTAATTGGGGGTGCCTTGGCCGATTCGGCGGGGCTGTTTTGTGAACTCACAAAACCAATTTTTGCACTACTGTCACGGATCGTCACATTGGGGCCCCGCGAACGGGGCTACCCTTAACCAGTATTGATCTTTAGCGCCAAGGAGAAAACACATGTCAGACATCATGAACGTCACCGTTTCCGAACTGGGTGGAGATGCGGTGATCCTGGATGTCCGTGAAGACTATGAGTGGGAAGCCGGACATGTTGACGGCGCCATTCACATTCCCTTGGAGCAGCTTCCGGCACGCCTGGAAGAGCTTGACCCCGACGTTGACTTGAATGTCATCTGCCGGACCGGCGGACGTTCCTTCCGGGCCACCACGTGGTTGAATCAAAACGGTTACAGTGCCTTCAACGTCGTTGGCGGCATGGGTGCCTGGTTTGAGGCCGAAAAGCCCATGGTTTCCGCCACCACGGAAGCTCCGCGCGTCCTCTGATTCCGCGGGCCTTGATTCATTGTTCGCATCAACTTCTCAGACAGGTCATCGATGATTTCCGTGCCCAATGACGACGCCCTGCCCCTGACGTTTCTTGGGCCCGAGGGGACGTTTACGGAGGCTGCCCTGCTGCAGGTTCCAGGCGCCGTGGACATGGCACGGGTTCCCTCGACCAACGCAGCCGCCGCGCTGGCCAAGGTGCGTTCCGGGGAAGCGTTTGCGGCCATGCTGCCCATCGAGAACTCCATTGAGGGCGGCGTGCCGGCAACCCTGGATGCCATTTCCAAGGGGATGGAGCTGCGCATCCTGCATGAAGTGGTGGTGCCGGTGAGCTTTGTGCTCGTGGCGCCCGCCGGTGTCGGGCTGGCAGACATCACCGCCGTGGGCACCCACCCGCACGCCTGGGCGCAAACACGCGACTGGTTTGGCGGACACCTGCCCCTGGCCAGCCATGTGCCGGCAAATTCCACGGCGGCCGCCGCCCACGCCCTGCTGGCCGGCACCGACGCGTTCCAAGCCGCAGTGTGCGCCCCCCTGGTTGCCGAGCAAACCGGACTGAACATCTTGGCCGCAGGCATCGAGGACAACCTCGGTGCCGTCACCCGGTTTGTGCTGGTGGGCCGGCCCGGCTCCCTGCCCGAACCGACGGGTGCCGACAAGACCACCCTGGCCATTCCCCTGCCGGAGGACCACCCCGGGGCGCTGATGGCCATTTTGGAGCAATTTGCCAGCCGCGGCGTGAACCTGAGCCGCATTGAATCCCGGCCCACCGGACAGTTCCTGGGCCACTACATTTTCAGTGTCGATGTGGACGGCCACATCCGGGATGCCCGCGTGGCCGATGCGCTGCGGGGCCTGCACCGGGTCAGCCCGGACATGCGCTTCCTGGGGTCGTATCCGCGGGCTGACCAGCAGCCGCCGCTGATCCGCCCCTACAACTCGGATGCAGCCTTCGGCGACGCTTCCGCGTGGGTGGAATCGCTGCTGGGATAGCTCCCCGGCGGGTGCGGAACTCCGTGGCTGGCTTGATGGGGGCTGGCAACGGCTTCGCGGGGCTTGGCCACGGTTTCATGGGGATTTGCCGCGGCGCGCCGCTTTCGCTGCGGGACACGCAAGCCTATGCTTGGCGTATCTGAACGTAAGCAGTTTTTTTGCGGGCTGAACCACTGGCCCAACAGGGAAGAGGCGAGTCAACCATGAATCCGCACGCAGGCGAGAACAGCAGCCAGGACGGCACCATTGTCAACCACGGCCGTGACGAGGGCCGTGACACGTCAGTGGGCGATGAGGGCGACGACGCCAACGAACTGCGCTTTGACGAAGAAGCACGACTCATCCGGGAACAGTCACACCGCCCGGAAACGGACTGACCCGCCGAGACGTTGCGTCGGGCCGCACGCCGTCGTATCAGGTGGCGGGGTCCTACGCCGGGTTGTTCGGCGCGGCAACCCGCACCAGCACCGCTTTGGGTTCCACACTGACCTTGACGGACGTGGCCGGTCCCGACGGGTCGCCGTCGATCTGTGTTTCCACCGGCATGACGGTGCGGATCGTCAGGTTCTGCGAACGGTAAAAATCAATGACCGGCAAATGGTTCTTGTGCTGGAACACCACCTTGCCCGCCATCGCCAACCAGCCCAGGGCGCTGCGGGGGCTGACAACCACAATGTCCAGAACGCCGTCGTCAATCAAGGCATTGGGCACAAAGTCAATGCCGCCCGGGAGCAGGCCGCAGTTGGCGAACATGACCGAACGGACCTTGCGCTGCTGGGCCGGCTCGTCGTCGAGGGCGATGCTCACCTTTTTGCGCGGTCCCGCCATGTGGCGCAGCCCCGCCTCGCTGTAGGCCAGCCAGCCGACATGCTGCTTCAGCTTGGAATTGGTGTCGTTCATGACATCGGCATCCATGCCCAGCCCGGCAATGACCATGAAGGAATGCCTGGAAACGGAGCCGGTGATCTCGTTTTCAATTTCCATCAGCCCGGCATCGATGTGGCGTTGGTGCCCAAACAAGGCAACCTGGACGCTGCCGGCAATGTCCGTGACATCCAGGTGCAGATTGCGGGCCAGCAAGTTCCCGGTACCCAGCGGGACAATGGCCAGCGGCACCTCGGTGCGGCGCAGGGTCTGGGCAACGGCGCGTACGGTTCCGTCGCCACCGCCCACAATGACGACGTCGGCCTTGGCCTCCAGGGCGGCCCCGGCCATGGCGAATCCCGGGTCCTCAGCTGTGGTTTCCAGGAATATGGGGGCGGGCCAGTCGGCCTTGGACACGGACCGGGTGATCAGCGCCTTTGCGTCGTTGACCCCATTTTTGGTGGGGTTGTAGATGAAGACCACCTGCTGTTTTGCCAGATGAATCTTGTGCGGGGAATCCGCCACAGCGCTGCGCGTGTGCTTTTGTGCGAGCTTGCGGACCCCCAGCCAGCTGATGGCAATAACGAGCACAAGGATGACCACAATAATGGCTACAAGAAGTTCAGTTGGCATGATTCACCAACCATATCCCGTGAAGTTGCATTGATTCGATAGGCTTAGGGCGTGATCGATGTACGAGACCTCTGCGAAAATCCCGAAAATTACCGTGCCAGCCAGCGTGCGCGCGGTGCCGAACCGTCTGTGGTGGACGCCATCATCGCCGCCGACAGCTCCCGGAAGTCGGCGATCACCTCCTTTGAGGCGTTGCGGGCCGAACAAAATGCCTTTGGCAAAAAGGTGGCCAAGGCCAAGGGTGAGGAAAAGCAGGCCCTCCTCGCCGAGGTCAAGGAGCTTTCTGCCGCTGTCAAGGCAGCCGGTGCCGCCTCCGACGCGGCCAGCGCCGAGCAGGATGCCCTGGTCCGCAGCATTCCCAACCTTGTTTCCGACGGCGTACCCGAAGGCGGCGAGGACGACTTTGTGGTGCTCAAGACTGTTGGCACGCCCCGCGAATTCCCCGACTTTGAGCCCAAAGACCACCTTGAAATCGGCGAACTCATTGGCGCCATCGACATGGAACGCGGCGCCAAGGTCTCCGGTTCACGCTTCTACTTCCTCAAGGGAGTGGGCGCCCGCCTGGAAATGGCGCTGCTGCAGCTGGCCATGGACCAGGCCATCGAAGCCGGCTTCACACCCATGATCACCCCCACGCTGGTGCTGCCCGAGACCATGGCCGGCACCGGTTTTGATGTGGAGCACGACGCCGAGATCTACCGTCTCGCTGACGACGACCTGTACCTTGTTGGCACCTCCGAGGTGGCCCTTGCCGGCTACCACGGCAATGAAATCATCAATGTTGACGAGCCCGTGCGTTACGCCGGCTGGTCGTCCTGCTACCGCCGCGAGGCCGGCTCGCACGGCAAGGACACCCGCGGCATCATCCGCGTGCACCAGTTCAACAAGGTGGAAATGTTTGTTTACACCGCTGTTGAAAAGGCTGCCGAGGAGCACCAGCGCCTGCTCGCCTGGGAAGAGGAAATGCTGGCCAAGGTGGAGCTGCCCTACCGTGTCATCGACACCGCTGCCGGCGACCTGGGCCTTTCCGCCGCCCGCAAATTCGACTGCGAGGCATGGGTCCCCACCCAGGACGCCTACCGTGAGCTGACGTCCACCTCCAACTGCACCACCTTCCAGGCCCGCCGCCTGAACATCCGTGAGCGCCAGGTGGCAGAAGACGGCGGCAAGGGCAGCACCCGTGCGGTTGCCACGCTCAACGGCACGCTTGCCACGACGCGCTGGATCGTTGCCATCCTGGAACACCACCAGAACGCCGATGGCTCGGTCAACGTCCCCGTCGCCCTGCGCAAATACCTGGGCGGCATGGAAGTGTTCCCGGTCCTGTAATTCCCAGGCCGTCTGCGGTTTGCCTGAACGCCGGGTTAATACTCACACTGTGCAAACAGCTGTGGGTATTAACCCGGCGTTCACGGCTTTAACAGTCAAAATATGTGCCAATGTCAGGCCAGTCTGTTTCACTGGAGATATGACTATGACAGTAAACAATGCAATCTCCGGCATCGATGACCGGACCAATGAAACCACCAAGTACCTTGTTGCCCTTGACGTGGACGGCACACTTGTCGACCATGACGGCATCATGACGGACGAAGTCCGGGACGCTGCGCGGGCCATCATCGACGCGGGCCACCACGTCGTCATCGCCACCGGGCGCTCCCTGGGCGCGCTGCTTCCCATCGCGGAGATGCTCGGCCTGCGCAGCGGCTACGGAGTGTGCTCCAACGGCGGTGTGACCATCCGCCTCGACCCCGAACTGGCTGACGGCTACGAGATCATCGAACGCGTGACCTTTGACCCGGCGCCAGCGCTGAATGCCTTGCGGGACGGTGTTCCCGGGGCCCGCTTCGCCCTTGAAGACGACGAAGGCAACTTCCTGTCAACGTCACGCTTCCAGGACGACAGCTTTGGCATCGAGGCCCGCGGCGTCGACTTCGGGCACCTGCTGCAGGCGAAGGCCGTCCGGGTGGTCGTCAACAGTGCCGAGGCAACCACCCAGGAGTTCGCCGATGCCATTGCCGCAGCGGGCCTGCACGGCGTCACCTACGCCATCGGCTGGAGCGCCTGGCTCGACATTGCCGCCGAAGGCATCACCAAAGCATCGGCGCTGGAAGTGGTGCGCGCCTCCCTGGACGTGGACTGTGCCCTGACGGTGGCCGTTGGCGATGGCTCCAATGACGTTGAAATGCTGCGCTGGGCTGCCCGCGGCGTGGCCATGGGCCAGGCAGGGGACGATGTGAAGGCTGCGGCCGATGAGGTGACGGCTTCCGTATACGACGACGGCTGCGCCGCCGTCCTGCGCAGCCTGGTCTAGTCCCAGCCGCCCGCTCCCTTAAGAGCGACCTTGGTGCAGGGCCTTCGTTTCGGTTTTGTCAATGCTTACATGGTGTTTGCGTTCCGTCTCCGAACCGACGCCGTTGATGGCGTCCAGCACGGCATTGAGCGGCATCAGTGGGAACAGGACCGTGCGCAGGAACATGAGCCATCCGTTGCGCCAGAATCCGGGGGCCGAGCCGTCCCGCAGTTTCACCAGCCGGGTGCCGGCCAGAAGCGTGCCAAGGGTGTTCCCGCCGGCACAGCAGAAGCCGTAAAACCAGGGGAACAGCAGCCACAGCGTGATGCCCACAAAGATGCCGGCTCCGATGCTTCCAGAGCCCTTGGTGGCGCTGGCGGCAACAGCGATGACCGGCACAAGCACCACCAGCATGTCCACCGCCCATGCGGCAACGATCCTGCGGTCCGTGGCGCGCACACCCCAACTGCCGTTGCGGAAGGGCGCGGTGCGGTTTCCGCTCCAGGCACCGATTCCGACCTGGGGCGACTGGGCGGGCGCGGTCACTGCAGTCCCTTCTCCACGAGGCCGGCGACGGCCTCGTGGGCCGTTGCCGCCGAGACCGGAGCCAGATCAAGTTTCACAGCGCCGTCCACGAGGTCTGACGACAGCGACAACAGCTGCCCGGCTGTTGTATACAGCGTGTAGTTGGCGAACGTTTCTTCCAGCAGGCTCACGCCCGTGATCGAGGTGACGCCCAGGGCGCCTGCCAGGACGGTGCCGGCCTGCTGCTGGAACTCCTCAACCGTGAACGAGGAGGGTTCCCCGTCCGCCGATTCCAGGCCGGCCGCATTGGCCAACTCCATGATGTGCCTGGGGAAATCGGCGCGGGCGGCCAGCATGAACGTGTGGGAGCCTGCGTTGTCCAACAGTTCTTCAAGGACCACGTCGCCATGGACGTAGCCGTACAGCCACACGGTTCCGGTCTCTTTTTTCAGCTCGGCCGTGACGATCCGTTCCCCGGTGCGCCGCAGTGCCATGACGCCGGTGATCTCCTCGTTGGCGGCTAGGCCGCTGGGCTGCAGGTCCTCACCAAGGATCTGCGGAAACGCGGCGCCGCTGGTGAGCAGGCCGCGCAGCGCCACATTGCATGCCAATTCCCGCTGATCTTGGTGCTCATCCAGCCAGGGCAGGGCAGTCATCTGTTCACGGTTGATGCCGTCCAGGGCAACGATGGCTTCATCGGTAAGCGTGGGAAGCTGGAAGTCCGGATCGTCGATGCGTCCCAGCACGGATTGGGCGCAGTTGTAGTCGCGCTCGGTCCACGTGATCTCAGGCTGTTCTGTCATGCGAAAAGCCCTCCAAGGCTCTTGACGGGATTGGACAGGAAGTCCTTGGCGCCGTCCACGGCGCCGCTGACGGCATTCTTTGCTCCATCAGCTACGTTACCAACCGCCGTCGTGGCACCCTTCCAGGCCTTGCTGGTTGTGTCTCCGATCCACTTTCCGGCGGCCTTGCCCCATTCGCTGTCGGCAATCATGTTGCCCAGAGCCCAGCCACCGGCAATGACGCCCGCGCCCACCAGCACTGCGACACCCACGGGGTTCGCTACGGCGCCGACAGCGATCAGAATGGACCCGGCCCCGCCTATGACGCCAAGTCCGCCGGCGATGCGGTCGCCGACCCCGCGCCATCCCTCGTGCCCGGGATCAAACATGTCTCGGATTCCGCTGTAAATACCGAGCGGGGCAAGAATCGGTCCGGCAAACCGCCCAAAGGCGCCAGCCAGTTTTCCGGCCTTGCCCAGGAACTGGCCTGTTGCGCCAAGCTTGCCCAGCAGGCCGCCCTCGGCCTGGAAGGTCTTGAAGGCGTTGTACGCCTGGCCAAACTGCTTCCACTGCTTGCCGGCGAGGAACTTGGCGTGGTCCTTGAAGTTGGCAATGAAGCCCTTGATTCCCAGGCCGATCCCTGTCGCCTTCCCGCCAAGCCCCAAGAATTCGAGGGTCTTGTCAATGAAGCTCTTGTCGTCGGCATTTCCTCCTCCGCCGGAGCCGCCGCTGCCGTCCATGCTTCCTGCGGAACTTGCCGTTTCCTGCTCCTGAGCGTTCTTGCGCAGCAGGTCTGCCGCCTCCTGCAACGACCGCGACGTCGCCGCAAGGGTCGGGCGGTGCGAGGAGTTCCAGGTTTGCCGGAACCGCTCGGCGTCCGGCCCCCGCCAGCCGCGGGGCTCGTTCACCGCGCTGGAGAGCGCCCGGGCCTGCTGAATCAGGGCGTGGGAGGCCTTGTCCATGGTCTTGGCGAAATCGCGCAAATCTGCGATGTCTGCACCTAAAAATCCGTCCACAGCAGTCCGTTCTGGTATGCGGCCCAGCCGCGTCCGGCACCAACCGGGCAATACCCGGGGGTGAAGTCAACAGCCGCCAGTCTATTGGCAGGGCAGTTGCCTTGCCATGGGCAGAACTGACCATGCAGGAGCCGCCTGCATCAGTCCAACGCGGTTTTGGTGGTCAGCACGAAGGGCGGCAGGGCCTGCCCTGAGATTTGTCCGGCGCCAGGAACCCGGGCATTGCGCATGGCATGTTGGATGGCGTGAATCAGCGTCGCGGGGTCATCGGCCGATTCAAAGGCCCAGAACGCCACGGGCGGAGTGCTGTCGCCAGTGGTGAGGCCATTTGGTTCGTGGCTGCCTTGGAAAACAACAGCAAAACGGCCACGCAATCCCAGCTTTGTGAGCTCCTTGGCCGCCAGCCGTGATGTTGGGCTGGAACCGTCCTGGGTTGTCACGGCCCGGATTGAGGCAGGATTCACCGTGTGCCACGGAAAAACGCGGGTACCGGCCTTTTGCACGTAGGAGGTGACGATCCCGCCGTCGAACACGAGCAGCTTGCGAAAGGCGAACGCAAAGGTGATGGCCCACAGCACCAGCCCCGTCAGGGCGGAAACAACGATGAACATGGGGATGTTCTCAAAACGGTCCGGCGTGCGGGTGGAGCGGGGGCTGCCAATGAACTCACCGATGACGCCGTAGATAAATCCGATGGCCAGGCAGGGCAGGAGCCAGCTCCACCGGATCCGCCGGGTTGAGGCGATGTACACAAGATTTCCCAGTTTGGGCCCCACCCGCTTTTCCGCGCGACGGACCAGCCAGTTACGGCCGTCCATCGGGTGCCGTCCCGTAGAGGTTGGGGAGGTCTGCGCGGGAGCGGGCGTCGGCTTCCGTCTCGGCCCGGGCGGCTCCCTCTTCACGGGCAATCAACGCTGCATCCGCGACCGGCGGATGCCCCAGAGCTATCCCGGAGTCGAGGTCAAACGGGATGTAGCCGGGGTCGTGCTCCGAGCCACCGTCAAACAAACTGGCAATCAGGATCACGACGTAAAAGGGGAAGAACGACCACAGGATTGCCCGCCAGCCGCCAATCCATGGCCCCGAGATGGTGCCGTCCTTGATCCGCACGCTGCGCATATGTGCGGCCCGGTCACCGGGCAGGCCCCACTTGCCCCAGATCATCCCGTAGATGTACAGCGCCGGGAACCAGGCCAGGGCGATCAAGACAATAAAGAAGCTGTCTTCGGGAGCATAATCCCGCAGTGCCGCACTGCTTTCCATGACCACCTGCACCACGACCAGAAGCAGTGAAAACAGCAGGAACGCGGCAAGGAACACGGCACTATCCAAGATGCGGCCCCAGAAATGGCGGGTCGCAGTGGCGCGCACATAGTAGTGCCCGGTCACGGTGTACTGCCGCACCGGGCGGCCGGTCAGGGAGTCCGCCAACCGGGTTGGGCCAGCAAAATTGGAGTTCTTGGACATGCCTGCCTCACAGGGAAAATATCGGACGGGGCAAGTCTAGGCTGAACCAACACAGCGCCGCGATGGGCTGAACTGCCCGGCGTCGTCTTTCCCGGGGGAAAGCAAAAGCGGCGCTCCCCGGGAAAGGGGAGCGCCGCCGTCGTGCTTAAGGCCGGAGTAATCAAATCTGAGGCTTAAATCAGTGGCCTTCGGTTGCTTCGAAGCGCTTGATGGAAGCTTCCAATTCCGCCTCGGCGGCGGCGCGGTCGGCCCAGCCCTCGGCCTTGACCCATTTGCCGGGCTCCAGGTCCTTGTAACGCATGAAGAAGTGCTCGATCTCCTTGACCAGGAATTCGTCCACGTCGGAGAGTTCCTGGATGTGGTCAAAGCGCTTGTCGTCAACGACACACAGCACCTTGGCGTCGCCGCCGCCGTCGTCGGTCATGTTGAACACGGCGATGGGGCGGGCGTCAACAACCACGCCGGGGTGCAGGTCAAAATCCTGCAGCATGACGAGGGCGTCCAGCGGGTCGCCGTCTTCGCCAAGCGTGTTGTCGAAGAAACCGTAATGGGTGGGGTACGCCATGGAGGTGAACAGCACGCGGTCCAGGCGGACGCGGCCGGTCTCGTGGTCAACTTCGTACTTGACGCGTGATCCGCGGGGGATCTCGATGGTGACGTCGTGCTTCATCGTTAGGCTCCTCAATCATGGTTTGCGCGGCCGGACGCGGCCTTGCGCAGGAATTCCGTCTAGTATGAGGATATAGGCGCTTTCCTTGCGCTAAAAACCCGTCCGGAACTTCCGGGCATATTATTGCCCAAATCCTGCCCTTGATTGTGCCGGGACCAGTCGCGAAGGAACTGCCTGCTCTATGGGACGCACGTCTAAAGCATTGACGGGCGGTTTGCTGATTTGTGCATTGGCAGCCGTGAGTGTTCCGGTCGGCCTGCAGGTGGTCCCCGCGTTCCTGCCGCAGGATCCGGCCGCCGTTGCCGTCCTGCCCGCAGCCCAGGCCGCTCCCACCTCCCTCGGCGAAATCTCCGGCGTGGGCCCGCTGGATTCCACGGCACCCCTGCCCGATGCGGACAAGCTGTCCGCCGGTTTGGACAAGGCGTTGATGTTCGACGGCGAGGGCACCTTCAGCATGTACGTCGCCGACGCCCTGACAGGCGAAGAACTCTTTTCCCAGGACGGCCAGGCGGCAAGGACTCCCGCCTCAAACCTGAAGCTGCTCACAGCGGGCGCCGCGCTCAGGACCCTTGGCACCGACGCCAGGTTCAGCACCGAGGCGGTGGCCGGATCCAGCCCCAATGAGATTGTGCTGGTGGCCGGCGGCGACTCCCTGCTCACCGCCGGTGCCGGCGCGGACGACTCCGCCATGGGGCACGCAGGCCTTGCGACCCTGGCAGGACAGACGGCCAAGTCGCTGGCAGGCGCCGGGGCCAAGGGGCCGGTGACCCTGACCATTGACGACTCCTTGTTTACCGGACCCGCGCTGAACCCGAAATGGGCCGACGGCGATGTGGATGCCGGTGAAATCGCCCCCATCTACCCGATGGCACTTTACGCGGGGCGCTTTGCCCCGGAAGTTTTGACTGGTCCGCGGCCCCAGGATTCGGCCGTGGCCGTGGCGGAGGCGTTTGCGCAGGCGCTTGAGGATGCCGGGGTGGCCACGACGGGCGCCATCACCCGGGGCAAGGCACCCGCCGCCGGCGGCGATGCTGCCGGCGGTGCGGATGCGAGCCAAACCGGGGCAGCGCAGTCTGGAACGGCAAAGTCTGGATCAGTGCAGCCAGGTGCGGTATTGGGTTCCGTGGAGTCCGCCACCGTCGCTGAGCAGACCCAGTACATGCTGTCCGAGTCGGACAACTATGTGGCGGAGGTCCTTGGCCGCATGGTGGCTGTGAAGATGGGCAAGGCCGCAAGCAACAGCGGCGCAGTGGCGGCCGTTCGCCAGGTGGCCGGCGAGCTGGGGATGCCCATGGACAGCATTGTCACAACTGACAATTCCGGCCTGGCCGCGGGGAACCTGATCAGCCCGCAGCAGTTGGTGAAGATGCTGTCCCTGATGCTGGCAGATCCCGCAGCCGACATTGGCCAGGCCCTTCCCGGGCTGCCCGTCGCCGGTCTCACAGGATCCCTGGAACACCGTTTTGTGACGGCGCCGGCACTTGACGGTGCCGGGCTGGTGCGTGCCAAGACAGGTTCCTTGAACCTGGTGACGTCCCTGTCCGGCTACGTCGTCAATTCCGAAGGGCGCCTGCTGGTCTTTTCCATCCTCGGCAACGGACTCACCGGCGGTGCCATTGCGGCCCGCCCCGTCCTTGACGCAGCCGCGGGCGTTCTGGCTTTGAGCTAGCGCCTGCGAACGGGCCGCCCGTCACCCGGCCAGTGCCTTTTCCAGGGTGTCGCCGCGCTGGGTGAGGTAGGTGCCAAGGGTCTTTGATTTCTCCGCAATCTCCTCCTGGGTCAAGCCGTCGCTGGCCGGTATCGACTCGGTGATGGTGGTCAGCAGTGATTGTGCGGTTCCATCGGCAAACACCTGGACATAGATCTCCTGGTATGCGGAGTCATAGGGCTTCTTGAAGGTATCCGACGCCACCCATGGACAACGATTCGTCCGGGCTGGCTGTGGCATTGCCGCTCAGCGCCATGTTGAGGTCCCACGAGATGACCGAGATCTTCTTCGTCGTCAGGTCGCAGCTGAGGTAGTAGTTTTGGCCGGGCCCGGCCATGTCGTCGGAGTTGGCCAGCAGGTTTTGGGTGGCCGTGTACTTGGCAAAGGAGTCCGCATCCACCCAGTCGGCCAGTCGGCGTCAAAGGTGGCGTCCTGGGTGTCAGTCGTGTTGAGCTGCTTGAACTGGTCCTCATACACCGAGAGGTCCTCACCCTGGTAGCTGAAGCTTGATTCCGCGCCGGCCTTGAAGACCACGCTGTCGCCATCATCGATGCTTTCCCCATAAGACTCATCGGGGTTCTCCAGCAGCAGACGCGTCTGGGTTGCCGAGCCATTCATCGAATAGGTTGTGCAGGCGTAGCGCTGGGTGGGCTGGTCCGTGGCTGCCATCCGGGTGCGACAGCGGCGGCAGGTCTGTGAAGGAATTCCGCGGCGTCTGCGTCATCGATCCATGCCTTTCGTGATGGCGGGCCCGGGAAGGGCTTGCGGTTGGTGATTGCCACGGTAGTTGCCCGGCGCGTGATTGCCGTTGAAATACCAATCAGCGTTTCTCAGTGTGGCTGACGAGTCTAAGCCGCCTCTATCCCCTTGCTGTGTGCCGGCTGTGAACCGCCAGCACGCTGTCAGGGATTTGTGGTCTGATGGTATCCATGACTCCGCAGCGCAGCCCCGCAACGAAACCGCCCACATCCAATGGCATGGTCAATTGGGAACTTGCCGCCAGGACGGCAGCCAACCTGGCCCCCGCAGGCCCTGCGCTGAACGGGTCCGAAATTTCCGAGGCGGTGGACAAGCTGCGTGCCGCGGCCGAAAAATCGGTCCCGTACGTCCACGAAATCAGCCGGCTTGAGGCTGCCAGGGACCTGCACGACTCCGAGGTGCTGGTTGTTGACAGGGCCTCCTGGGCCAAAGCCAACACACAAAGCTTCGCCGTCATGATGGATCCGGTGCTGCGGGCAGTGGCCGCCAAGCAAGACCAGTCGGCACAGGGGAACCGGAAAGTGCCGGGGACAGGGGCAAATCCGTCGTCCGGGAGTGCCGGAACGGCCTTGAGTGCCACTGTCACGGGCGCCCAGTTGGGTGGAGCGTTGGCGTTCCTTTCCAGCAAGGTCCTAGGCCAGTACGACCCGTTCGCCGCCATGGCACCGACTGCCTCGGAGCGGGCGCAGGCGTCGGGCGGGCGCCTGCTGCTTGTCGCGCCCAACATCATCACGGTCGAGCGCGACCTGAAAGTGGACCCTGCCGATTTCCGGCTCTGGGTATGCCTGCATGAGCAGACGCACCGGGTTCAGTTTGCGGCAGCACCTTGGCTGCGGCACCACATGCTCGGTGAGATTGAGAAGCTGGGCGCCTTGTTGGTGGGGGACTCGGAGAACTTTGGTGAACGCCTCCTGCAGTCAGCCAAGCAGCTCGGGCGGCCCGGAGCACGCAGCAAAGATGCGGCGCTGGAGAATCCCAGCCGCGGCGGCGTCCTGGACCTGCTGCAAAACCCGGACCAGAAGGCGGCGCTGTCCCACCTGACGGCAGTCATGAGCCTGCTTGAGGGGCACGCCAATGTGGTCATGGACGGCGTGGACCAAAGCATTGTGCCGACGGTCCGCACCATTCGGCAACGGTTCAACAGCCGCGGCAAGGACCGGGGAGCCATTGAAAAGTTCTTCCGAAACCTGCTTGGACTGGACGCCAAAATGCGCCAGTACAGCGACGGGGCCAAGTTTGTTCGGGACACGGTCGCGGTGGTTGGCATGGACGGCTTCAACAATGTGTGGACACAGGCGGAAAATCTGCCGACGGAACCGGAAATTCACAATGCCCGGCTCTGGGTTGAACGGATGGGCCTGTAAATGGACCCCTCGACCGCCTCGCCGGCGTCGACCCCCCGCGGGCCGCGCGGGCGCCTCGACCCGACAGTTGGAAAGGCCCGTGCCATGGTGGGCGGGCTGATGGGCTTAAAAACCACCGGCAGGAACCGGCCTGTGGACAACCCGCCGCTGGTGCTGGTCGGCTGCAGCGGCGGCCCTGACTCGCTGGCCTTGGCGGCCGTGTGCGCGTTCTTCGCCAGGCGCGGCGAGGTGCGTGTCGGCGCCGTCGTCGTTGACCACCAAATGCAGGCCGGCAGTGCCGACGTCGCCCGGTCCACCGCCGCCGCGCTGCGCGGCCTGGGCCTTGACCCGGTCGTGGTCAGGAGCGTTGACTTGGCGCACGACGGCGCCGGTCCGGAAGCAGCCGCCAGGGCAGCACGCTTTGCGGCGCTTGAGGCGGCGGCACATGAAATGGGCGCCCGCCACGTCTTGCTTGGACACACCCTCGACGACCAGGCGGAGTCGGTGCTGCTGGGACTCGCCCGCGGGTCCGGGACACGCTCCCTGGCTGGCATGCGCGAACGCCGAGGCATGTACCTGCGCCCCTTTTTGGGACTGCGCCGGGATGAGACGTTGGCCATATGCGAAGCCTTGGACCTCACGCCGTGGCATGACCCGGCCAACCAGGACCCGGCATATCTGCGGGTCAGGGTCCGCAACGTTGTCATCCCCCATCTCAACGCCGAACTCGGGCCGGGCATTGCCGAATCGCTGGCCCGCTCCGCCAATATTTTGGGCCATGACGCCGACTTCCTCGATGAGCTGGCAGGCGTTGAATACGAGAAGTTGGCGGTCCGCGGTCCCGCGGAAAACGGCCGATCCGAGGAAATTCTGCTGTCCGAAGACGGGCTCAGGGGATTGGCTCCGGCCCTAAAGATGAGAGTGTTGGCGCTGGCCGTCGTCGAACTTGGCGGTGCCCAGCCAAGCCTTGAGCGGCTGGCTGCGGCAGAAAAACTGTTGGCCAGAACGGGCTCCGCGGGCCCGGTGCAGTTGGCCGGAAAAGTCAGTGTGTTCAGGATTTCACGCAACCAGGGTGTTCCCCACGACGGCCCTGGCTATGGGAAGCTAGTTCTTAGACGCAGCACATAAGCGCCGCACAGTACTAAAACCAGTAACAAAACCTTCACAATCAGGAGTCATTGGTGGATTCACAAGACGTCCATGCCGATCTTAAGCACGTTCTTTATACCAAGGAACAAATCCAATCACGCGTCGCCGAACTGGCCGCACAGATTGATGCCGACTACCAGGACCGCGATGTCCTGCTCGTCGGTGTACTCAAGGGCGCCGTCATGGTGATGGCGGATCTTTCCCGCGCCCTGCACAGCCACGTCACCATGGACTGGATGGCGGTGTCCTCCTACGGTTCCGGCACCCAGTCTTCCGGTGTGGTTCGGATCCTGAAGGACCTCGAAACCGACCTGATGGGCAAGCACGTGCTGATCGTCGAAGACATCATCGACTCCGGCCTGACCTTGTCGTGGCTGCGCGCCAACCTCATGTCACGCGGGCCTGCTTCGGTTGAAATCTGCACCCTGCTGCGCAAGCCTAAAGCCGCGAAGGTCGAGATCGACGTCAAGTACGTCGGCTACGAGATCCCGAACGAATTCGTTGTTGGCTACGGCCTGGACTTCGCCGAGAAGTACCGCAACCTCGACTTCATCGGCACCCTGTCACCGCATATTTACGAGTAACACCCGCCGCAGGCGCCTGTTTTCCCGTGCGGGATTTTCCCGGTACGGGATGCGGGCACACGGTGGCTTGACGGTACGGCGCCAGGCTGCGCCGTACCGTCATTTAACGGCAAAATCCTGGCCAAACGGACAATTCGTTATGCCCTCAGGGAACTAAAGGCAATTCCCGTACGTGTAGCAAGGCGAACGGTGTAAAGCTATTAGCCGGGGACGTGTCGGAAGCGTCTTGTAAAAGTATGAATTGGTTGAGCGGGAGGGACGAGGCCTGGCCTCGAACACATGAAAGTCAAGAAACTCTTCAAAGGTCCATTTGTCTGGATCATTGTGGTGGTTGTGCTCATCGGGGCCGGCCTCTTCACACTGACTGGCAGCGGGACCAGCCGCATTGGAACGTCTGAAGCCCTGGACCTGCTCAAAACCGACAAGGTTGTCTCGGCCAAGATCTTTGGTTCCGAGGGCCGGGTGGACATGGTCCTCAAGGACGACTACACCACGGTTGAAGACCGCAAGGCCGGTAAGAACGTCCAGTTCTACTACGGCAGCTACCGGGCAACGACCATGGTCGACGCCATTGACAATGCGAAGCTGAAAACGTTCGATGACCAGCCGGCGTCGAACAACTTCTGGTCAAGCATGCTTTCGCTGCTGATTCCCTTCGTCTTGATCGGCTTGATCTTCTGGTTCCTGTTCTCCCGCATGCAGGGCGGCGGCAACAAGGTCATGCAATTTGGCAAGTCAAAGGCCAAACTGATGACCAAGGACCACCCGCAGGTGACGTTCCACGATGTTGCCGGCGCGGATGAGGCGGTGGAGGAACTCCACGAAATCAAGGACTTCCTGCAAAACCCCGACAAGTTCACTGCCGTTGGCGCCAAGATCCCCAAGGGTGTGCTCCTCTACGGCCCTCCCGGAACCGGTAAAACTCTGCTGGCCCGAGCGGTTGCCGGCGAAGCGGGCGTGCCGTTCTACTCCATCTCCGGCTCGGACTTTGTGGAGATGTTCGTCGGCGTGGGCGCCTCCCGTGTCCGCGACCTCTTCGAACAGGCCAAGACGAACTCCCCGGCCATCATTTTTGTTGACGAGATCGACGCCGTCGGCCGTCACCGTGGTGCCGGCATTGGCGGCGGCAACGACGAACGCGAGCAGACACTCAACCAGCTGCTCGTGGAAATGGACGGCTTTGACGTCAAGACGAACGTCATCTTGATTGCCGCCACCAACCGCCCCGACGTGCTTGACCCGGCACTGCTGCGCCCCGGCCGTTTTGACCGCCAGATTCCCGTCGAGGCCCCCGACCGCCTGGGCCGCGAGCAGATCCTGCGGGTGCACGCCGCGGGCAAGCCCATGGCCCCCGGCGTTGACCTGAACGCCGTTGCCAAGAAGACGCCCGGCTACACGGGTGCCGACCTGGCCAACGTACTCAACGAGGCCGCGCTGCTGACTGCCCGCTCCAACGCGCAGCTCATCGATGACCGCGCCCTGGACGAGTCGATCGACCGGGTCATGGCGGGGCCGCAGAAGCGCACCCGCGTCATGAAGGAACTTGAACGCAAGATCACCGCCTACCACGAGGGCGGGCACGCACTTGTGGCCGCCGCCATGCACAACACGGCGCCGGTCACCAAGATCACCATCCTGCCGCGTGGCCGCGCCCTGGGCTACACGATGGTTGTTCCCGAGGACGACAAGTACTCGATTACCCGCAACGAACTGCTGGACCAGATGGCCTACGCCATGGGCGGCCGTGTCGCCGAGGAAATCGTGTTCCACGACCCGTCCACGGGTGCCTCGAACGACATTGAAAAGGCCACCGCAACTGCCCGGGCCATGGTCACCCAGTACGGCATGAGCGAGCTCATCGGCGCCGTCAAGCTTGGTGCGGGTGCGGGGGAGCCGTTTGTTGGCGGCGGTGGCGGCCACGAACGTGACTACTCCGAATCGGTTGCCGCCCTGGTTGATGGAGAAGTGCGCAAGCTCATCGACCAGGCGCATGATGACGCCTATGCTGCCGTGATCGCCAACCGCGACATCCTGGACCGGCTGGCCCTGGAGCTGCTGGAGCGTGAGACCTTGAACCAGGCAGAAATTGCCGAAATCTTCACGGATCTCCGCAAACCTGCCGAGCGCAAGGTGTGGCTGTCCAAGGACTCCCGCCCCGTCTCCGACCTGCCCCCCGTCATCACGGACAAGGAGCGCCGCGAGGCCCGGGAAGCGGACCAGCCGGTACCCGAGACTGTTTCGCCCCAGGACCAGCTCGCCAACGCCCACCTTGACGGCGAGATCGATGCCCCGGGCAACCGTCCCGGCATTGAACTGGGCAAGGGTGACACCCCGCAGCTGCCGGGCCAGTAGCGCCTCCGCGATAGGATCACTTCCGTGACTGACTACGACGACGAACCTGACTTCGCTCAGGGCGGCACCACTGGTGCCGCCCCCGAGGTTGACGAGTACAAGGTGGACTTGGCGCGCATTGAGGCGGCTGTCCGCGAGATCCTGTTGGCCATCGGAGAGGATCCGGAACGCAGCGGGCTGCTGGACACCCCCAAGCGCGTGGCCAAGGCGTATGCGGAAGTGTTTTCCGGCATACACCAGGACCCGGCCGAGATCCTGGGCACCACCTTTGACATTGCCCACCAGGAAATGGTGCTCGTGAAGGACATCCCGTTCTATTCCACCTGCGAACATCACCTGGTCCCTTTCCACGGCAGTGCCCACGTTGGCTACATCCCGGGCGTGGACGGCAGGGTCACCGGCCTGAGCAAGCTGGCACGGCTGGTGGATCTTTTCGCCAAGCGCCCGCAGGTGCAGGAACGGCTGACCACCCAGATTGCCGACGCGATCGTTGAGCACCTCAAACCTGCCGGGGCCATCGTCGTCGTCGAATGTGAACACATGTGCATGTCCATGCGTGGCGTGCGTAAACCAGGAGCCAAGACCGTCACCAGTGCGGTACGCGGTTCGCTTCATGAGCCCGCAACCCGGGCCGAAGCCATGAGCTTGATTCTCGGAAGGTAACTAGACACACCATGGATTCCCTCGCAGCAGCACCCGGTACGGGTCCTGCCACCTCACCCCTGCCTGTCCTTCGGGCACGGCGATCAATGGCAACTTTTGCCACCCTGCCCAAGGACCGCATGGTGGTCATGGGGATCTTGAACTGCACCCCGGATTCCTTCAGCGACGGTGGCGAATACGACTCCACCGAGACAGCCATCGCGCACGGGCTGCGCATGTTTTATGGTGGCGCGGACATTATCGACGTGGGCGGGGAGTCGACCCGCCCGGGCTCATCGGCAGTGGATGAGCTCGAGGAGCAGCACCGCATCCTGCCTGTCATTACGGCGCTGGCCAAGGCCGGGGCGCTCATCAGCGTTGACACCCGGCACGCCACGACGGCTGCGCTGGCACTTGATGCCGGGGCAGGCTTGATCAATGACGTCTCCGGCGCCAACGTCCACGATGACATGATCGCGTTGATCGCTGAACGCCAGATCCCGTACGTGTTGATGCACAGTCGCGGCAATTCACGTTCCATGGATTCATTGACGCAGTACACGGACGTCGTTGAGGACGTGGTGCGCGAGCTGGGCGAGGTGCGCGAAAGGTTCTATGCGGCGGGCGTTTTGGCCGAAAATTTGATCCTGGATCCGGGCATCGGCTTCTCGAAGAATGCCGAGCAGAACTGGGAGTTGCTGGCCAACCTCCACACTGTTGCCGGCATGGGCAACAAAGTCCTGGTGGGCACGTCCCGCAAGCGCTTCCTCGGCTCGCTGCTGACAAGCGCCGGAAAGGCCGCCGCACCGAAGGAGCGCGACGACGCCACCTCGGCAACCACGGCCCTTGCCGGCGCCCAAGGCATTTGGGGGGTTCGCGTGCACGACGTCGGGGCGAGCCTTGACGCCGCCAAGGTCGCCGCAAGGCTGCTGGTCGGCAACAGCAAGCGCAATGCCCGGCTGACAGCCGCCCGCGAAGCGGAGCTTGCCGTCCAGGAAGCGCCCGCCGCGCAGGAAGTACAGTGACACGCTTGGACATCATCAAGCTGACAAGCGTCACCGCGATCGGCTACCACGGTGTGTTCGAGCATGAAAAGCGCGACGGCCAGCCATTCATCACCGACGCGGTGCTGCATCTGGACGTTTCGGCGGCAGCGGCCACGGATGATTTGAAACTGACCGCAAATTACGGAGCCGTGGCTGAGACCATCGTGGCCATGGTCACCGGTGAGGCGTTCGATTTGATCGAGACGCTGAGTGTTCGCATGGTCGAAAAAATTCTTGCCGACTTTCCCGCGGTCCAGGCCGTTGAAGTGACAGTCCATAAGCCGAAGGCTCCCATCCAGGTCCCCTTCGGCGATGTCAGCATCACAGTTTTCAGGTCCCGCGACGAGGTCCAACCCAGCACCACCGAAACAGCCGGCACCAGCACTGGCGAAACAAGCACCGCCGAAACGCCCGGCACCGCCGAAAGCAGCTCGTCCGACAAGAGCGCAGTTCCGGCCGGCCGTCCATGACTGCCGCCCGCGCGCTGACCCGGGCCATCCTGGCGCTGGGGAGCAACCTTGGCGAGCGTGAAGGCACGCTGCAGAGCGCCGTCGCGGATTTGGTGGACCGTCCCGAAGTGCGGCTGCAAAATGTTTCACCGGTGGTGACAACCAAGGCCGTGGGCGGTCCCGAGGGGCAGCCGGATTTCCTGAACATGGTCATCGCGATCGACACCACACTTTCCTCCACTGAACTTTTGCTGCACTGCCAGGCGGTGGAACTGGCCCACCACAGGACGCGGGAAGTGCGTTGGGGGGCCCGCACCCTTGACGTTGACATCATTACCTATGGCGCGGAAAGCAGTTCGGACCCGGCGCTGACCCTGCCCCACCCGCGCGCCGCCGGCCGGGCCTTTGTGCTTTTTCCGTGGTCCCTCATGGAACCCAACGCCACACTGGCCGGAGCCCCCGTGGCTGACCTGGCTGCCGCGGCACCGGACATGGCGGGCATCAGCCTTGACCAGGACGTGGCCCAGGACCGGGAGTCCGGGACGGCGTCAAGGAACCAGCACCGGCAGTAACTCCAAACCGGCAAAAACCCAGTACGGTTGAATGTGTAGTCCCAAAGCGAATCGATGAGGCAACAATGAGAAGCACAATGCGGACCATCCGGCCTGCATGGCTGGTGGCGGTGACAATCGTGCTGGCCGCCATCGGGTGGGCAGCCACCGAGCTGACCTCCCGCGCGAGCCTGGCCCTGCCGGTTTTGCCGCTGAGCTCCTTGATCACCATGGCACTGATCGCCATTGTGTGCTTGATCCTTGGACTCAAGGTCCGCCGCTGGCGGGACGGGAACCGCGACAAGGTTCTTGACCCGCTGCTGGCCGCCCGCACAGTCGTACTGGCCCAGGCCTGCGCCTATGCCGGCGCCGTGCTTTTTGGCTGGCACACGGGCATCTTGCTGGACCAGCTGCCCACCATCGCCCTGCGCGCCGACCTTGCCGTGATTTGGCAGATGGTGGCGCTCATGGCCGGTGCCCTCGTGATGGTCGCCATCGGTGTCATGGTCGAACGTTTTTGCAAGGTGCCGCCCGAGGACAGCGACCCGCCATCGACACCACGACCCAAGCGTGAAAGCCACGGAGAGGAAGAATTTGCCTAGGCAAAACCCCAGCTCCATCGACCCCGGGGACGTCACCTTCCTGAGGGTCTCGGAAAAGCTCATCAAAGCCCGATTCATTTCCAGCGGCATCGGCACCTTGATCTTCCTGGCCGTCACCGCAGTGCCACTGGTGCTCATGCTCACCGGCGTCTGGGGCGGCTACCCCGCCTGGCTGGCCTGGACGGCGCCGGCCGTCGTGGTCATCATTGCGGTCTGGGAAATGATCTTGATCCCCCGGCAGGTGCGCGCCATCGGCTACGCCGAACGCAATGAGGACCTGTTGATCCGCGGAGGCATCATGTTCCACCGCGTCATGGTGGTCCCCTACGGACGGATGCAATACGTCGACGTCACCATGGGCCCCCTCGAACGCATGCTCGGCCTCAGCACCATCCACCTGCACACGGCGTCGCCCGGGACCAACGCCTCGATCAACGGGCTGCCGGCAACTGAAGCCGCCCGCCTCCGGGAACAACTCTCTGCCCGCGGTGAGGCAAAATTGGCCGGCCTGTGAGCGAGAAACTTCACGACGACGAGCCAGCCTTCCGCACCGACAGCGGCGAATCATGGCATCGCGTGCACCCCGTCTCCCCGCTCGTTCGCGGCTGGGTGGCCGTTGCCGCCGTGATCTTCGTTTTTGGCAGGAACTCGCTTGAGTCCCTGTTCACCGGACGCCTCAGCGGCGGCAGCGGATCGCAGGGCGGCGGGGCACCAACGGTGGTCATTGCCGCGGTGGTGGGCGCCGCCGTCGTTATTTTCGGTGTCTCCTTTTTTCTGTCCTGGCGCTTCACCCGCTACCAGGTCACCAACGACCACGTGCACATCAATTCCGGGGTGATCTTCCGCCAACAGCGCAGGGCACGCATCGACCGGGTCCAGGCCATCGACGTGGTGCAGCCGCTGGTGGCACGGGCGTTTGGGCTCGCTGAGCTGAAATTTGAAGTGGCCGACGGCGGGAAGTCGGCCATGAAGCTGTCCTTCCTCAAGCTCGCCGAGGCCAAGCGGCTGCGGGCAGCCATTCTTGCCCGGGCCGCTGGAGTGGCGGTTGATCCGGAGGCGCCGGAGGACGTCCAGGAGGCCCCGGAAACGCATGTGCTGGCCCTTAAACCGGGCCGGATCATCGGGGCGGCGTTCTTCAGCAGCACCACAATCTTCGCCCTGGTCGTCGTGGCGGCGGCCGTGGTGGCCGTTGTGTGGAGCGGGGAGCCCGGCATCCTGGTTGCCGTTGTGCCGATCTTCATCGGCATCGCCGCCGCCTACTGGAAAATCATCACCTCCGATTTCAATTTCAGGGTTGCCGTTTCCCCGGATGGGGTGCGGCTGCATTACGGCATGTTGGAAACCCGTGCCCAGACCATCCCACCGGGCCGCGTCCAGGCCGTCGGCATCAGCCAGAGCCCGGTGTGGCGGCCGTTTGGCTGGTACCGGGTGCATGTGAACGTGGCAGGCTACGGCGCCGACCTTGGCGACAACGGCTCCCGGACCGTGCTGCTGCCGGCCGGCACCCTGGGCGAGGTCATGGCCGTGCTCGGCCTGGTGTTCCCGGACCCGGGCGTGGACAACCCCTTT
Source organism: Specibacter sp. AOP5-B1-6 (assembly GCF_052376555.1). Classification (NCBI taxonomy): domain Bacteria; kingdom Bacillati; phylum Actinomycetota; class Actinomycetes; order Micrococcales; family Micrococcaceae; genus Specibacter; species Specibacter sp. AOP5-B1-6. The sequence continues at coordinate 88,589 of NZ_JBQSVT010000010.1, read as the reverse complement.
GAGGTGTTTGCCGCGGGATTGCGCGGTCCCGGAGACACGGAAGGATTCGTCCACTCCCCGCGCCCTGCCCGCTGGATAGACCCGCTTACCTGGCGCCACAATGCCTTCAGGGCCACGGACACGGCCCTGCTGTGCCGCCACGGACGGATCTTCCGCCAGCTGCAGGTCGTGCCCCACGAACGCACCCAGTCGCTGGGGCTGCGCCAGGGCCCGCTCATGGCCGCCCTTGGCCTGGTCAACTTCGAGCTGCATTCCACGGCCGGACCCATCCGCCCGCTGGTGCGCCACATGTCGGTGGCCAACGGGCTGGCGCTGTTCAACGAACAAGCCGTCCGCGCCGCCACGGCACGGCGCATCCACCAAAACGAGAAATGGCTTGAGGCTGCCGGGGTGCCGGCGGCCCCGGCCGAAAGTACAGCAGAAGAACCCAGCAACAAGGAGCAGGAACGTGGCGATTAAACCGGGCCGCCTGGGCATTGGAATCATTGGCGCGGGCAAGGTTGGCGCCGTTTTGGGTGCCGCCCTGCGCGGCGCCGGGCACGCCGTCGTCGGTGTTTCAGCGGTGTCCGACGCCTCCAGGGAGCGGGCCGAACTGCTGCTGCCGGGGGTGCCGGTGCTTGAGGTGGCCGACATTGTGGAGCGGGCGGAACTGGTGCTCCTTGCCGTTCCCGACGATGTCCTGCCCGAACTCGTCAGCGGGCTTGGGGCCATGGGGGCGTGGCAGGTGGGGCAGCTGGTCGCCCACACCTCTGGGCGGTTTGGCGCGGGGGTTTTGGCCCCGGTCAAGGCCGCCGGCGGGATTCCCCTTGCGCTGCACCCGGCCATGACGTTCACCGGCATGAGCCTTGACCTGTCCCGGCTCCCCGACTGCAATTTTGGTGTCACCGCCGAGCCCGCCATGCTGCCAATCGCCCAGGCCCTGGTGGTTGAAATGGGTGCCGAACCGGTGGTCATTGCGGAGGCTGACCGCGTTTTGTATCACGCGGCCCTGGCCCATTCTGCGAACCACATGGTGACGCTCGTGGCCCAGGCGACACAAATTTTAGGTGACATCGGCGTGGAAGCACCGAACCAGGTGCTTGGCCCGCTGCTGCGGGCGGCCCTGGAAAATGCGCTGGCCTCGGGGGAGTCGGCACTGACCGGCCCGGTTGCCCGCGGTGATGTCGGCACGGTGGCGGCCCATTCGGCCGCGCTGCGCGAGCACGCCCTGGACACAGGCTCCAGCGACGTGCTCGAGGCCTACCTGGCCATGTCCGGCGCCACGGCAACCCGGGCGGCCAGGCGGCGGCTGCTCTCCGCCGAGGCGTATCTTGGTGTTCAGGCGGCACTGGCCAGCGACGACGTCGACCCCGGCACCGCCGAATCCTAGAATTTTGGGGCCTGTGCGGCGGCCGCGGACTTGTGGCGTGCGCAATTGCTGCCGCGTTTGCACGACTTTAAGAGAGTGAAGAACATGAGCATTTCATTGCTGACAACCATTGCCGAACTGAAGAAGCAGACGGCGATGCTGCTGCAGCTCAGGGCCCGGGACGGGGCCACAGCTGGGTCTGAAACTGGGGACCGGGGTTCGGGCGTTCGTGCCGGGACGCTGGGGCTTGTGCCCACCATGGGTGCCCTGCACCATGGACACGCCGAGCTTGCCCGGGCGGCCGTGGCGGAGAACTCGGTGGTGGTGGCCAGCGTGTTCGTCAACCCGCTGCAGTTCGGCGATGCCGGAGACCTGGCACGCTACCCCCGCACCACCGAGGCCGACCTGGCCCTGCTGGAGGCTGCCGGCGTTGACTTCATGTTTGCCCCGTCGGAGGCGGAAATGTACCCGGACGGCGAGCCGATGGTGCGTGTCACGGCGGGAAAAATGGGTGAGCTGCACGAGGGTGCCTCGCGTCCCGGGCACTTTGACGGTGCCTTGACTGTGGTGTCCAAGCTCCTGCACGTGGGCCTGCCCAATGTGGGGTTGGCCGCGCCGGACCTGGCCGGCCGTCCGGCCTACCGGGCCTATTTTGGCCAGAAGGACGCCCAGCAGCTGACCTTGGTGCGAAGAATGGTGGCGGACCTGAACTTTCCGGCGGACATTGTGGCCGTGCCCACCGTGCGCGACGACGACGGCCTGGCGTTGTCCAGCCGCAACCGCTTCCTGTCTGGACAGGAGCGGGACTCCGCCCTGGTCCTGTCCCGGGCCCTGGGGCTCTTGAAGGGTCGCGCCGACGCCCACGAACCCCTGGACCTCAGCTCCGTCGAGGAGCTGGTGCGCAGCGCACCCGGCGTGGAACTGGATTATTTGGAGGTCGTCGATCCGCGGACTCTTGCCGTGCGGGCCGAGAACTGCCAGGACACGCCGTTCACCGGCGAAGCCCTGGCACTCATCGCAGCCAAGGTGGGACCCGTGCGCCTCATCGACAACATGCCCCTGGGCTAAACAACTGAGCCGCAGAAGTGGTTGCTGAATCAACTTAAATTGATTGATTTAGCAACCACTTCTGCGGCTCAGTTGGTAAGGGGAGTGGGATTAGCGGGCGGAAAGCGCTGACGCCACCTCGGCTGTTGTCGGGTAGGCGGTTTGCGTGCCCTTCTTCGTCGCCGCCAGGGCTGCTGCGACCGAGGCGTAGCGGGCTGCGGCCACGAGCGTGTCCCCGTCCGCCAGGCGTGCGGCAACCGCTCCGGTGAAGGCGTCGCCGGCACCCGTGGTGTCCACGGCCGCAACCGTTGTTGGTGCAATGCGGACCACGGGTTCGGCCGTGTTGGCCGAATCCAGCACGACAGACCCGGCCGCCCCCAGGGTCACCAGGACCTTGTGGAGTCCGCGCCCGGAGAACTCTGCCACGGCGCCGTGCCACGCGGCGGGAGCAGCGTCCTCGGCAGGCATGGCAAAGCCGTCAAGGAATTGCGACGCCTCGTGGGCATTGACAAGCAGGACGTCCGTCAGCTGCGCCAGCTCCCCGGTGACCGGGGCGTACGGGGACAAGTTCAGCAGAACTGTTGCTCCGGCGTCGTGCCCGGCCTGTGCAGCAGCCAGGACGGTGTCCAGGGAAACCTCCAGGCACAGGCAGACGACGGCGGCGCCGGCAAACGCCGACGCGGGCATGTCGGCGGGCGAGAGCGTGCCATTGGCCCCGGCGGAGATGATGATGGTGTTCTCGCCGCCGCCGTCCACGGAGATGACGGCAACCCCAGTCGGCTCGGCGACGCGCCGGAGCTGGCTGACGTCAACGCCGGCACCCGTGGTGGAGGCCGCCAGCATGTCGCCGTTGGGGTCGTTCCCCACGGCGCCAAGGAGTGTGACATTGCCGCCCAGCTTGGCGGCGGACACGGCCTGGTTGGCGCTCTTGCCGCCGGGATTCACGGCAAAACCGTTGCCGTGCAGGGTTTCCCCTGGGGTGGGGAGCCTGTCGCAATAAATGGTGAGGTCGGCATTCAGCGAGCCGGCCACAACAATCTTGGCTGTGCCCATCTTTGCTGTGGTCACGGGGCAACCTCCGCATCGACGGGCTGGGGCACAAGCAGGGAGGCGGCGAAGGCTGCCGCCGTGATGGCCAGCGCAACCACCACCACCGTCAGGTAGGAGCCGTGGCCGCCCAGCGGGGCCGTGGCCACGAGAATCGCCGGCAGGACCAGGAAGCTGAGCCCGGCACCAAGGTTGAAGGCGCCGGCGTTCATGCCGGGCAGGAAACCGGGGTTGCCTTCGGGGGACAGGACCACGCCCAGGCCGTTGAGCATGATGTTCACGGTTCCGGCGTACATGATGCCCAGCAGGACGGTGCCGGCGATCATCCAGCCCAGGCTGTGGAGCCCGAGGAAGCCGATGATGGCAAGCGCCGCAATGCTGCCGAGCAGGCCGACCCGCAGCATCTTCGTGTATCCAAAGACCGGGGCCAGGCGTCCGGTGATGGGGCCGAAGAGCCAGCCAAGCAGGGCGTAGGGGGTCAGGATCAACAGGCTCATCTGGGTGGCGCCGATGCCAAATCCGGGATCCACCGCCTGCACAAACGCGGGCACAATGCCGTTGATCACGGCAAAGATGCCCGTCATGGTCAGGGTGGTTGTCAGCAGCGGCGCCCAGGTGGCGCGCTGGCGCAGGTGCACCGTCTCAACCATGGGGTGCTTGGACCGCTTTTCCACGGCCCAGAACGCCATGAAAGCAACGACGGCGACCACGGCCAGTGCCAGCGCGGTCACCAGCGGGCCTGCGGCCATGCCGCCCACCAGCTTGGTGGCTTCGTTCAAGGCTGTCAGCAGCGCACCGACGGCCACGACAATGAAGAACACGCCGAGCCAGTCCATTCTGGTGCCTTCGCCGGGCTTGCTCTCCGCGGCAAGGACGGCAATCAGGACGGTGGCGAGGGCGGCGATGACGACCATGAGCCAAAAGATGCTGCGGAAGCCAAAGTGTTCGGCGAAATAACCGCCCACGAAGGAGTCGATGCCGGCGATGCCGCCGTTGACGGCGGTGATCAGGCCCATCAGGGCGCCGTACTTCTTGGGGTCCTTCACGGCGGAGCGCAGCATGATCAGGCACAGCGGCACGGTGGGCCCGCTGACGCCCTGGATGATGCGGCCAACAAACAGCCAGGTGATGTCCGGGGCCATGGCGGAGATGACGGAGCCGACGCCCATCATGACCATCATGCCGATGAGTACCTTCTTGCGGCCGATGATGTCGCTCAGGCGCGGCAGGAACAGCGAGAACACCGCTGCCGCCGTGAAGAACCAGGTCTGCGACAGGCCGATCGAGGCCTGGTCCGTTTGCAGTTCCTCGCCCATGGTGACAAGGGCGGGGCTGAGCATGGAGGCGTTGAGCTGGAACGCCACGCAGGCCGTCAGCAGTGCGACCATGAGGGCTGTGACGTTGCCGGGCCTGCTGAGCACCCCGGGCTTTGTCAGCGGCGGTGACTGGCTCACAGCTCAACCTCGCCGATGCGTACGAGGGCGTCGGTGACAAGATTCCAGAACTTTTCGTGGTCAAGCGTTACCGCAACGCTGGTCTTGCAATCGGCCGGGGCAGGGGCGCGGAAATCGGCCACTGTCATGCCGAGCGTCAGGGTGCCCGTGAGTTCAATGTCGACGGGGACCCTTTGGGTGGTCATGACGGTGGGGTCAATGACATAGGCGACGGCGCACGGGTCATGAACCGGCGGGTAGTCGAAGCCCTGGGCATCCTTGTAGGTCTTCGTGAAGAACTCCATCAGTTCCATGACGAACTTGGCCGGCTTGGTGCCCACCGCGTCGATGGCTGCAACGACGTCGGGAGTGGCCAGCGCCTGGTGCGTGAGGTCCAGCCCGACCATGACAACTTCCCAGCCCGCGTTGAACACGATGTGGGCGGCCTCGGGGTCGATGATGATGTTGAATTCGGCCACCGGGCTCCAATTGCCCACGTGGTAGCCGCCGCCCATGAGGACAACTTCCTTCACGCGGTCAACGATGCGCGGCTCCTTGCGGGCGGCCATGGCAATGTTGGTCAGGCCGGCGGTGGGCACAAGGGTCACGGTGCCGGGATCGTGCGCCATGATGGTCTCAATGATGAGGTCGACGGCGTGGCGCGGGTCGAGCTCGATGGTCGACTGGGGCTGGGCGGGCCCGTCCATGCCGCTGTCGCCGTGGATGTCGGGTGCGGTTTCAATGCTGCGCACCAGGGGCCTGTCGCAACCGGCGGCGAACGGCACTCCCGTGATCCCGGCAATGGTTCCGACGGTCAGGGCATTGCGGGTGACTTTTTCCAGGGTTTGATTGCCCACCACGGTTGTCACCGCCAGCAGTTCAATGTCCGGGTTGCCGTGCGCCAGCAGCAGGGCGACGGCGTCATCATGGCCGGGATCGCAGTCCAGGATGATCTTGCGGGGGCCGGCGGCTGCGTTGTGCTGGGCTGCCTCGTTCAGGGCTGTTTGGCTCTGTGCCGTTTCGCTCGGGGCAGGGTGTAGTTCCGTGTTCACTTTTTCTCCACGTCGTTGGGGTGGTTCCGGGGGGCCGGGACCGTGCGCAAGGAACAGTCTGGCACTGGCATCCATGGAACGTCAAGCGCTTAACGTGATTCGCGTCAAGCGCTTGACGCGGTGCGCTGAAAGTGACGCCTGCGGCAGCGCTTGCGGCCACGGGCCGGCTGCACCGATACGATCTATTCCATGCAGCCGCCAACAATGCCCCAGTCCGGCCGTTCCGCGGCCACTCGCGTCACGGCCGCCATGGTCGCCGCCCGGGCCGGTGTCTCGGCGGCGACCGTCTCCCTCGTGACCAGCGGGAAAACTGCCGGCAGGGTGTCGACGGAGAACATCACCAAGGTTGACGCGGCCATCGCCGAACTTGGCTATGTGGTCAATGGGTTGGGCAGTTCCCTGGCCAAGGGCCGCAGCAACATTGTGTTCCTCGTGGCACCGGACGTCTCCAACCCGTTTTATGCAAAGGTCATCGCGGGCGTCCGGGAGGGCATCGGGAGTGAATTTCAGCTGCTGCTCTCGGTGACCGAGGCGGGGCAGATGCCCGAGCCCGAAGACGTGCGCAGACTGCTCGCCCTGCGGCCGGCCGGTCTGCTGGTCGACGCGCCCAGCGCGCGCTTCCTGACGGAGCTGCGGGCGACGGACCCCATGGTGCTTCTCGATGCCGCCGGGGTCGAAAGCGGTGCACCGGCAGTGAATTTTGATGTTGCCCAAGGCGCCCGCATGCTGGCTGCGCACCTGGCCGAACAGGGGCACACCAAGGTTTGTTACCTCGACAGTGCGACAGGCACCGAAACATTCAGGGTCCGCCGCGAAGCCTTTTGCCGGAAGGCTGGGCAGCTCGGCATTGACGTGGTGGCCACCGGTGCCACCACCATCGACGTCGGTGCCGCGGCGCAGGCCTTCACCAACGCCTGGCCGGACTGGTCGAAAAAGGGGGTGACCGCCGTCGTCTGTGCCACGGACACCCACGCGTACGGGGTGCTGCAGGAGGCCCGCGTCGCCGGCGTCGCCGTGCCGGAAACCCTGGCCGTGACAGGCTTTGACGACCTGCCATATTCGGAAACTTCCAACCCGGGGCTGACGACTGTGCACCTGCCCGCGACGGAGATGGGGCGCCTGGCGGGACAGCAACTCTTGCAGCTCATGGCGGGGGAGGGGGCGGCAGCTTCACCGCTGACGCTCGATGCCACCTTGGTGGTCCGCGGCTCCACAAGGTTGGCCGCCGGAGGGTGATGGCCACCAGCCCGGCCCATAAACCGCGGCACGGAGGCTTCACCCAGATTCACCAACTAAGCTGTTAACTCGTGAGCGCAGAAAATAACCCCACCCCTGAATCCAGTGACGCCTCCGAGCAGATGCTCGTCCGCATGGACAAGCGTGCCAAATTGCTTGAACGAGGCGGCCAGGCCTACCCGGTGGGGGTGGCACGGACCCACTCGCTGGAGGAAATCCGGGCCAAGCACCCCGACCTGGAACCCGACACCGCCACGGGCGAGATTGTTGGCGTCACCGGACGCGTGGTGTATGTCCGCAACAAGGGGAAGCTGTGTTTTGCCACCCTCCAGTCCGGAGCGGGTGCGCGCCTGCAGATCATGCTGTCCCTTGCCAACGTCGGCGAGGAAGCCCTCGCGGACTGGAAGTCCCTTGTGGACCTGGGCGACCATGTGTTCTTCAAGGGCGAGGTCATCAGCTCCCGCACCGGCGAACTCTCCATCATGGCCAGCGAATGGGCCATGGCCTCGAAGGCGCTGCGCCCGTTGCCCGTGCTGCATGCGGAATTGTCCGAGGAAATGCGGGTCCGCCAGCGTTACGTTGACTTGATTGTCCGTGACACGGCCCGTGAACAGGTCAAGACGCGCTCGGCCATTGTCAAGGCCATCCGGGACACGCTCCACGGCGAAGAGTACATCGAGCTGGAAACCCCCATCCTCCAGCTTGTCCACGGCGGAGCTTCCGCCCGCCCGTTCCGCACGCACCTGAACGCCTTTGACCAGCCCATGACGCTGCGCATCGCCATTGAGTTGTACCTCAAGCGTGCCGTCGTCGGTGGCATGGACAAGGTCTTTGAAATGGGGCGAATTTTCCGCAACGAAGGCGTTGACTCAACGCACAGCCCGGAATTCACCATGCTTGAGGCTTATGAAGCGTATGGCGACCAATTCACCATGGCTAAAACCATGCAGCGCATTATTCTGGCCGCGGCCGACGCCACGGGTTCGCGCGTCATTCAAACAGCCCGAGGCGAGATCAATCTCGACGGCGAATGGGCTTGGCTTCCCGTGTACAAGGGACTTTCAGACGCCGTTGGCGTTGAAATCACCCCTGCCACGACCGCCCAGGAATTGCGTGATATCGCGGCCCGGCATGAGATCGGAATTGACCAGGCCTGGGATGCGGAGAAGCTGGTCACCGAACTCTTTGGTGAAATTGTTGAACCTACACTTATTCAGCCAACATTTGTTTGCGATTACCCCCCGTCGGCCCAGCCGTTGGCGCGGCCACACCGCGAAAAGCCCGACTTGATTGAAGCCTGGGATCTTGTTATTGGCGGCACGGAAACAGGAACGGCCTTTTCCGAGCTCATTGACCCTGTCATTCAACGTGACCGCCTCACCCGTCAGTCACTCGCGGCCGCGGCAGGCGACCCTGAGGCAATGCAATTGGACGAAGACTTCCTGCGTGCCCTGGAATACGGCGCCCCGCCCATGGGGGGCCTCGGGTTGGGCATTGACCGGCTGGTCATGCTCTTCACGGGTGTTGGCATTCGCGAAGCCATTCTCTTCCCTTTGATGAAACCCGAGTAGGAGCGGCAAGGTTATGGAATATATTGCGGTTATCCTGCCTTCTTTAGGCGTAGGAGCCCTTTTCTACTTCGCCATGAAGGCAATATTCAATGCTGACAGGCATGAACGTGATGCGTTGGCACAGGCCGAACGTGACGCAGATGCCGACGCGGAACGCGGAGCATAAAAACCATTTCAGCGGTGCCCTTTGACGTGAATGAATTTTCCCAGCATAATTGTTATGAAGTATTCATCAAATCTATGTGAGGCGATTACTCCCCATGGCACAGAAAATTCACATCACGCTCGTTGACGATATTGACCACAGCACTGCGGACGAAAATGTCACCTTCGGTTTGGACGGGATCAACTACGAGATTGACCTGTCCGCGGAGAATGCAAAGTCATTGCGCGACGCATTGGCCACATATGTAGCAGCGGGACGCCGCGTTGGCGGACGGGCTGTCCGGGGCCGCGGCCCGGCCGCCGCAACAAAGGGCAGCAGCGATGTTGCGCAGATTCGCGCCTGGGCCCGTGACAACGGGTACACAGTGCACGAGCGCGGCCGCATCCAGGATGAGATTCGCGACGCGTACTACGCAGCACAGGGCTAGTCCCCAACTCCTCCCCGTTGGCAGGTCGCGAGCGACCCGTCAACGGGGCCCCCTCGGAGTTGTGGGCCCAGCCACCCTCCGGCTGCAGGCTGGCAAGGTTTTTTGGGGCGCACGCAACCCCGCAACGACGGCGGGATCACCTTGAATGGTGGTCCCGCCGTCGGCCTTTAAGCAGTAAGACTTCCGCCCGGATGCACACTTGCTATTTCCCCTGTGGCGAACACGCCCCCATAACGGCCGGGCACTGCGTAGCATCAAAGTACGCAGTAAGAGGAGTGTGGCGAAATGTTTGAGCGATTTACTGATCGAGCCCGACGTGTTGTTGTGCTGGCCCAAGAAGAGGCCCGCATGCTCAACCACAATTACATTGGCACGGAGCATATTCTGCTCGGCCTCATCCATGAGGGTGAAGGTGTTGCCGCCAAGGCCCTGGAGTCCTTGAACATTTCCCTTGACGGTGTCCGGGAACAAGTCCAGGAGATCATTGGGCAGGGGCAGCAGGCTCCCAGCGGGCACATTCCCTTCACCCCGCGCGCCAAGAAAGTTCTTGAACTTTCGCTGCGTGAGGCCTTGCAACTGGGCCACAACTACATCGGCACCGAGCACATCCTGCTCGGGCTGATCCGTGAAGGTGAAGGCGTTGCCGCCCAGGTGCTGGTGAAGCTTGGCGCCGATCTGGGCCGTGTGCGCCAGCAGGTTATCCAGCTGCTCTCCGGCTACCAGGGCAAGGAGCCCGTGGCCAGCGGCGGCGGGCAGCCCGAAGGCCAGCCTGCCGGCTCGGTGGTCTTGGACCAGTTTGGCCGGAACCTGACCCAGGCTGCGCGCGAAAACAAGCTTGACCCTGTCATTGGGCGCGAGCACGAGATGGAACGCGTCATGCAGATCCTCTCCCGCCGCACCAAGAACAACCCTGTCCTCATCGGTGAGCCCGGCGTGGGCAAGACCGCGGTGGTTGAGGGCCTGGCCCAGGCCATTGTGCGCGGCGACGTGCCCGAAACCATCAAGGACAAGCAGCTCTACACCCTTGACCTCGGCTCACTCGTGGCCGGATCCCGGTACCGAGGCGACTTTGAAGAGCGCCTGAAGAAGGTCCTCAAGGAAATCCGCACCCGCGGGGACATCATCTTGTTCATCGATGAAATCCACACGCTGGTTGGTGCCGGTGCTGCCGAAGGTGCCATTGACGCCGCTTCAATCCTGAAGCCCATGCTGGCCCGCGGCGAGCTGCAGACCATTGGTGCAACCACGCTGGATGAGTACCGCAAGCACATTGAGAAGGATGCTGCGCTCGAGCGCCGTTTCCAGCCCATCCAGGTGCAGGAACCAACAGTTCCGCTGACCATTGAGATCCTCAAGGGACTGCGCGACCGTTACGAGGCTCACCACCGCGTGTCCATCACCGACGGTGCACTGACCGCTGCGGCAACGCTGGCGGACAGGTACATCTCCGACAGGTTCCTGCCCGACAAGGCCATTGACCTCATCGATGAGGCAGGTGCGCGCCTGCGCATCCGCCGGATGACGGCCCCGCCGGAGCTCAAGGCCATGGACGTTGAAATTGCTGCCGTCAAGAAGCGCAAGGAAGACGCCATTGACGCCCAGGACTTTGAAGGCGCCGCGTCCTTGCGGGATGACGAACAAAAGATCATCACCGCCCGTGGCGAAAAGGAACGCCTGTGGAAGTCCGGAGGACTGGACGAAATCTCCGAGGTGGATGAGGAGCTCATCGCCGAAGTGCTGGCCAATTCCACCGGCATCCCCGTGTTCAAGCTGACCGAGGCCGAGTCCACGCGTCTGCTGAAGATGGAAGACGAAATCCACAAGCGCGTGGTTGGCCAAAACGAGGCCATCAAGTCCATTTCGCAGGCCATCCGCCGCACGCGCTCGGGGTTGAAGGATCCCAAGCGCCCCGGTGGCTCGTTCATCTTCGCCGGCCCCACGGGCGTTGGCAAGACCGAACTGGCCAAGGCCCTTGCTGAGTTCCTCTTCGGCGACGAAGACGCGCTCATCACGCTGGACATGTCCGAATACTCGGAGAAGCACACAGTTTCTCGTTTGTTCGGCGCCCCTCCCGGCTATGTTGGCTACGAGGAAGGTGGCCAACTGACCGAGAAGGTCCGCCGCCGCCCGTTCTCTGTGGTGCTCTTTGATGAGGTTGAAAAGGCCCACGCGGACCTGTTCAACTCCTTGTTGCAGATCCTTGAAGACGGTCGCCTGACCGACAGCCAGGGCCGTGTTGTTGACTTCAAGAACACCATCATCATCATGACGACCAACTTGGGAACGCGCGACATCTCCAAGTCGATCGCCACTGGCTTCCAGCAGGGTTCGGACACTCAAACCGGCTACAGCCGGATGCGGGCCCGGGTCACCCAAGAGCTCAAGCAGCACTTCCGCCCCGAGTTCCTGAACCGTGTTGATGACGTGGTGGTGTTCCCGCAGCTGACGCAGGAGGAGATCATCGAGATCGTTGACCTGATGGTTGCACGCCTGGAGAGCCGCCTGGCTGACAAGGGCATGGGCATCGAGCTCACGCCTGCAGCCAAGATCCTGCTCGCCACCAAGGGCTACGATCCCGCCATGGGTGCCCGGCCGCTGCGCCGCACGATCCAGCGCGAGATCGAGGACCACCTGTCCGAGAAGATCTTGTTCGGCGAACTCAAGGACGGCGACATTGTCACTGTGGGTGTTGAGGGCGAGGGCGACGACGCCAAGTTCACGTTTGTGGGCACGGCCAAGCCGACCATCCCCGAGGCAATCACAGCCTCGGCATCATGAAGCAAAGCAGTACTGAAGCAACGCTGTAACGCAGCAACGCACGGCGAAGGGCGCACAACCTAACTGGGTTGTGTGCCCTTCGCATTTGTTGTGGGTGCTGTTCCGGTGTGCGCGCCGACCGGCTTGCGGTCTGGACCGTGGCCGGGTCTGGCGGGGCGGCCGTCTGAGCCATAGGTTGGAAACTGTGAACATGTTCGCGGGAAAAGGCAAGGCTCCGGTTTCGCCCGGGGTGCTGGCACATGCCCGCCGCCTGGATCGGGGCAACGGGACGGAACGGACAATGTTCTTCAGCGATGCCGTATTTGCCATCGCCATGACGTTGCTGGCCCTTGACCTGAAACTGCCAGACCTGCCGGCAGACATCACCCGCGACGGAATCAACGAGATGCTGCTTGACAGGATCCCGTCACTTGCGGCATTTGTCCTGAGCTTTGTCATTGTGGGACGCACCTGGCTGACCCACCACCGCAGGTTCAACGGCATCAACGCCTACGACGCGAAACTGCAGGTGGGCAATTTGTGGATGCTCTTCTTCGTGGTGTTCCTGCCCGTGCCAACGTCGATCCTGTTCCAAGGCGGGCCGACAACACCATGGCCACCCGTCCTGTACGCGTTCACCGTTGCCGGACTGGTCCTGACTGGAAGCTGGACCTGGCGGCACGCCTACAGTGCCGGATTGATGCACGACTGGGTGGACGGGCCGCTGTATCGCCTGATACTGCACGGCGCCGATCCGGTGTGGGTGGTGTTTGTGCTCTCGATTCCTGTGGCGTTCGTGGATCCGGAGTGGGCCATGTACGCGTGGATAGTGCTGTGGCCGGTGTCAGTGGTGCACGGCAAATTGCAGCTGGCGAAATTTGTCCAGGCGGAGGAGGGCGTGTTGCCCACCCGTGCAGGAAACGCCGAGCAGGGGTCATAGACTGAAACGGTGACTGCCGATACCGCCCCCGCCATTGTCCTCCGGCCCGCCCGTACCTCAGACGTCCACGCGATCAAGGACCTGGTTGCGCCACTGGCCGAAAAGCGCATCTTGATTTCCAAGGAATCGGTCACCTATTTTGAGGCCATCCAGGAATTTCTCATCGCGGAGGTCGACGGGCGCACTGTTGGCTGTGGGGCGCTGCACGTCATGTGGGAGGACCTGGCCGAAATCCGGACCCTGGCCACCAGCGATGAATGGCGCAGCAAAGGGGTGGGCCGCGCACTCCTGGAGAAACTGCTCGAGAATGCGCAGGCGCTGGGCGTCGACCGCGTGTTCTGCCTGACCTTCGAGGTGGACTTCTTCGTGCGCAACGGCTTCACGGTGATGGCCGACCAGAGTCCTGTTGACCCTGCCGTCTACTCGGAACTGTTGCGGTCAGCCGATGAGGGCATTGCCGAGTTCCTTGACCTGGCCCGGGTCAAGCCCAACACCCTGGGCAACACGCGCATGATCCGGGCCCTGCCCGCCCTACCAGTGGGGAACTCTCCCGGGTAGTGTTCAGAGGGGGACCAAACCCAATCTGGTCCGCCACCAAACGCTGTGTGAATCGGAGGGTTTCGCCATGAAAAAGCTCATCAATGATCCCAAAACAGTTGTCGATGAATCTGTCGAGGGGTTCGGCCAGGCACACGCCGCCCACGTAAAAGTAAATTCCGACCCGCTGTACGTCACGCGCAAGGATGCCCCGCGCGAGGGCAAGGTTGGCTTGATTTCGGGAGGCGGCAGCGGCCACGAGCCGCTGCATGCGGGCTACGTGGGGTTCGGCATGCTGGACGCGGCCGTCCCCGGTGCCATGTTTACCTCGCCCACGCCCGACCAGATCATTCCCGCCACCCTCGCTGCGAACGCCGGTGCCGGCGTCGTGCATATCGTGAAGAATTACACAGGCGACGTCCTCAACTTTGAGACGGCAGCCGAAATGGTGGAGGCCGAAGGCGTATCCGTGCGCACCGTCCTGGTGAACGACGACGTCGCCGTGGAAGATTCGCTGTACACCGCCGGCCGGCGCGGCGTGGCCGGCACCGTCCTGGTGGAGAAGATCGCCGGGGCCGCCGCCGAGCGCGGGGACGACCTGGCCGGTGTTGCCGCCATTGGCAACCGGGTCAACGACAACGTCCGCAGCATGGGTGTCGCCCTCTCCGCCTGCACCGTCCCGCACGCGGGCGTGCCCAGTTTTGAGCTGGCCGACAATGAGATCGAGATCGGGATTGGCATCCACGGCGAACCGGGCCGCCACAAGATCCCCATGGAGAACGCCGACGGGATCACCGAGCGCCTCCTGGAGCCGATCCTGAGCGACCTCAAGCCGAGCCCGGGGGACAAGGTGCTGTTGTTCGTCAACGGTATGGGCGGCACCCCTGCCAGCGAGCTTTACATTGTGTATCGGCACGCGGCCAAGGTGCTGGAGGAAGCAGGCCTGGTGGTGGAGCGCTCCCTCGTGGGCAACTACATCACGGCGCTGGAGATGCAGGGCTGCTCCATTTCGGTGCTGCGCCTTGACGATGAATTGACCGAGCTGTGGGACGCACCTGTGAACACGCCGGCTCTGCGATGGGGGATGTAAATGCCAAACACAACACTGGATGCAGCCTGGGCCGCCGACTGGCTGCGCAAAAGCGCAGCCGTGGTGGCCGAAAATCGGGTCGCGCTGAGCGAACTGGACCGTGCCATAGGCGACGGCGACCACGGCGAGAACATGGATCGCGGCTTCAACGCCATCCTTGAAAAGCTCGACGCCGAGCCGCCCGCCACCCCGGGTGCGGCCTTCAAGCTTGCCGCCATGACCTTGATGTCCAAGGTGGGCGGGGCGGCCGGACCGCTGTATGGCACGGCCTTCCTGCGTGCGGCCACGGCGGCCGGCGACGCCGCCGAACTTGATGCGGCCACACTTGCCACAGCACTGGCCGCCGCCCGCGACGGCGTGGTCGCCCGCGGCAAGGCAGTCGTGGGTGAGAAAACGATGATTGACGCCTGGACGCCCGCCGTCGACGCTGCCGCGGCGGCGTCTGCCTCCGGCGCCGCCCCGGCAGAGGTGCTGGCTGCCGCGGCGACGGCCGCCGAGGCCGGTGCCGTCTCCACGGACCCCCTCATCGCGCGAAAGGGCCGCGCAAGCTACCTGGGGGAGCGGGCCATCGGCCATCGCGACCCGGGCGCCGCCTCTTCAGCGCTCATTTTGCGCGCCGCCGCACAGGCCGCCGGGGCGGACGCATGAGCGTCGGTCTCGTCATCGTCTCGCACAGCGACCAGCTCGCCGCAGGCGTCGTGGAACTTGCCGCACAAATGGCCCCCACTGTTGTCCTGGTTCCTGCCGGCGGCATGGACGACGGCGGCATCGGGACCTCCCTGGAAAAGGTCATGACAGCGCTGGGGCTGGCAGATACCGGCGACGGGGCCGTGGTCCTCACCGACCTCGGCTCGGCAGTCATGACAGCCGAATCTGCGCTGGAATTCCTGGGCAGCCCCGAGACTGTGCTGCTCGCCGACGCACCCTTGGTGGAAGGGGCCGTGGCAGCGGCCGTTGCGGCCCAGTCGGGTGCTTCCCTGGACGTTGTGTGCAAGGCAGCCGAGACTGCGTTGCACCCGGGCGCAGCCGTCGGCGGGGCCCCCGCCGGTGCACAGGCAGCGGCAGTCACGGTGTCCGACGTCGAACCCGGTCTTGAAGATGGGGGCGGGGACGAAAAGTCCGTGCAAGCCGTTGTCACGTTGATCAACCCGATGGGCCTGCATGCCCGACCGGCTGCCGTTTTGGCTGGAGAGCTGGGCGCCATGGATGTTGAGATTGAGATCAATGGCGTGGACGGGCAGTCGGTCATGATGTTGATGACCCTCGGCGCGGGACAAGGCGTGGAACTGAACGTGTCGGCGACGGGGCCCGACGCCCAACGGGCCGTGGACCTGGTCCGCAGCGAGGTTGAGGCGGGCTTCGGCGAACTCTGACGCCTCCGGCCGTTGCGCGGATGGTTGGGCCACTCGCGGGCAGTAAGATTTTTCGCCCGTTCCTCGTCCCTCGGACCGTGCGGTGAGAATCCATCCCCGCTCCGTGGCCCATCCATCCCTGCCGGCCGGTCCGGCCGTTCGCGCGCCGCATTCTCAATTGGGCAGCTGGTAGCCCGCTTCTGACATCGTGGCCAGGCCGTCGGTGAGCAGCCCGGCGAGGGCGCGCTCGAGCTGCGGCGCATGCGTGTTGAGGGCGTGCAGCTTCCCCAGTTCCTTCGACACCTCCGTGTGCAGCGCCGCGGCTTCCGCGTCCCACAGCAGGTCCGCGTGGACGGGGGAGCTGGCCGCGCGCAGGACCGCCATGACGGCGCCGCGAACCTGCCTGTCGGTACCGGCCCACGGCTGCCCCTTGGGAATGTAGCTTGGTTCGGGCTGGCCGGCGGCGATCCAGGCACATTTGTCCAAGACCGGGCAGTCGTTGCATTTCGGGCTGCGGGCGGTGCAAATGAGCGCTCCCAATTCCATCGCGGCGGCGTTCCACAGCACTGATTCGCCGGTGTCCCGCGGCAGCAGCTGCGCGGCCAGGGCCATTTCAGCCGCCGTCAATGCCGGGGCGGGCAGGGCCTGGCCAATGACAAGCCGGGCGTGGACGCGGCGGATGTTGGTGTCGACAACAGTGGTGCGCCGACCAAACGCAAACGCAGCAACTGCCGCTGCGGTGTAGGTGCCCACTCCGGGGAGTTCCAACAGCTCGTCATAGTTGTCCGGCACGGCACCGTTGTGTTTTTCAACGATTTCCGCCGCCGCGGCATGCAGCCGCAATGCCCTCCGCGGATAGCCCAGCCTGCCCCACGCACGCAGCACGTCTGCTGGCGCCGCTGCGGCGAACTCAGCCGGTGTTGGCCAGCGCTGCAGCCACTCCTCCCACACGGGCTGCACCCGGATTACGGGAGTTTGCTGGAGCATGATCTCGCTGACAAGGACACCCCATGCCGAGCAGCCGCCACGCCACGGCAGGTCCCGGGCCTCGCGCTGGAACCACTCGGTGATGCGTGCGTGGAGGACGCTGTGGGGCACGGTGGGCAAGGCAGGGCGGGGTGCGGTGGGCAAAGCAGGGCGGGGCATGTGTTTCCTTTGGCAGTTGGCTGCTGTACGAGCGGTCCATTCCCACTCGCAGGGCAAAGCCCTCCGGGGGCATCCAAATGCTGCGCCTGCGCAGATTGTCTCCAAATGCAACGTGGTCCGGAGAAACAGCCACGCATCGGCTCAATGATTTTGTGGATTGCAAGCAACAATTATCCGCCCCGTGAAAGTCTACCCACACACGCTCCACACTCCTTGCCGGACGCATTGCGTACCGGCATTTCTTGTTAAACCGTCCGTTGTGAGGTGCCATGGGGGGAAGCCCGGGATCGCGGAAAAGTTCGCTGCGGCGGTGGCCGGGCAAAGGGACGATGTCTTTGAAAGCGCCAGGTGAAATCCGAGCGGGAGGCAGCGTCCATCACACAGCGGCTGCGGCGGCGTGGTTTGCCGTGTCCCGCCCAAGCCTTGGATAAGCTTGGGAGGTGGGAACTACAGGAAAATCCGGAGCGGGCAGGACGCCCTCTTCCATGCCTGCCCCCAAGCCACGGGTATCGGCCAAGGTGTATCGCCGGCGCCGGTTGGTGGCGGTAATTTTGGTCCTGCTTGTCATCGGCGGGCTTGTGGCCGGCGGATTCTTCCTGGCAGGTCTTGTTGGTGGCACCAACAACGACGCCGGGACTGGGCCGGGTGCCAACGGCAGCACCGCGAAAGCCAAGCCTGCGGCGAAACCAGGCACGCCGCCGTCGGCCGTGTGCGACGAAGCGGGCATCAAGGTGGCGGCGGCCGTCGACAAGCCGGCCTACGGGCCGGAGGAGTCGCCCGTCCTGACCCTGCGCGTGACCAACTCCGGCAAGGCGCCCTGCGACATCAACGTGGGCACCAGCCAAATGGAATATAAAATCACCAGTGGCGATGACATCATCTTCAACTCCAAGAACTGCCAGCTGGACCCCACCGACCTGGTGAAGAACCTGGCTCCGGGGGCCTCGGAGTCCGCAAACTTTGTGTGGAAGGTGAACCGCAACGCCCCTGAATGTGCCGCTGTGGAGAGCCAGCCCGGGCGCGGCGGGGCCACATACGCGTTTGTGGCAACCCTCGGCAAGTGGTCAAGCGAAAAGGTCACCTTCACGCTCGAGTGACGACACGCTGCTGCAGGCCGCGGGGACCGGCTTATAGGAAGCGGTCCAGCAGGCTGGCCTCGGCAATGCGGGACAAGCCCTCGCGGACATTGCGGGCACGCAACTCCCCAATGCCGTCAACCATCATCAGCTCGTCAATGGTGGCCGCCATCAAGTTCTGCAGGCCGCCAAAGTGGTCGACAAGTCGTCCGGCAACTGCGCGGGGCACCGCCTTCAACCCAGACACCAAGCGGTAGCCGCGGGGCTGGATGATGGCGTCGAGGGAGTCGTTGCCGCTGGTCAGGCCCACGACGCCCGCAATGAGGCCCAGATCAATCAAGTCCGCCTGGTCGATCTCCTGCAGGGCCGCCACAGCGCCCTCAACGTCGGTTGAGCCGGGATCCGTGTAGTCGCGGATGACCATGTCGGCGCCCGAACCGCGGGTGGTTGAGAGTTCTTCCAATTGCAGGGAGAGCAGCCGCCCGTCAACACCGAGCTCAAGGACGTACTGCGCGATTTCCTCTGAAATCCTGCGCACCATTTCATGGCGTTGCAAGGTGACGGCCACGTCCCGGACGGTGACCATGGCCTCAATCTCCAGCGCCGAGAGCGAGCTTGTCACCTGGTCGAGGCGGGCACGGTACCGTTCCAGGGTGGCCAACGCCTGGTTGGCGCGGGCCAGGACCTTTTCGGAACCCTCCAGAACGTAGCGCAGGCCGTCAACGTAGAGGGCAATGATCTGCATTGACTGGCTCACCGAAACCACCGGCACGCCCGTCTGGATGGCAACACGCTCGGCCGTGCGGTGGCGGGTGCCTGACTCCTGGGTTTCAATGCTGGGATCCGGCACCAGCTGGACGGCTGCACGCAGGATTTTGGTGACGTCGCGGTCGCACACAATGGCGCCGTCCATTTTCGCCAGTTCACGCAAACTTGTGGCGGCAAAATCTATGCCAATTTCAAAACCGCCGGAGCACAGGCTGTCAATCGTCTTGTCTGAACCGAGCACAATCAGGGCCCCCGTGCGCCCGCGAAGAATGCGTTCCAGCCCGTCACGCAGCTGGGTTCCCGGCGCGACACGGGCGAGAGTGGCCTTCAGGGCCTCTTCGGGACTGCGAAGCATGGAGGATCCTTCTTTTCAAGCACGGGAATCCGCGCGAGTACCAATGCCCATAATAGTGGGGAATCCGCGGATCCATGGGCTGGCTTGTCCAATTCGACAGGACGTCTTCGTCCTTTTGGCCAATTATGCCCGATACAGGCCGAATATCGGCGGGTATTTTGGGGTTCAAACCCCTTGGGCCGGTCAGTTGCGGTGGGGCTCGGGGGCGCCGTGGAGGATGATTTCGGTGGCTTCGGCGATGTGTTCGATCTCCTTTACGGTGAAATCGGGCGGGATGGTCCCGGGGCCCGCCGCGCTGCGGGGGATCAGCGCGTAGGAGTAGCCAAGGCGGCTGGCCTCGTGAATGCGCTGGTTGATGCCGGGCACGGGCCGGACCTCCCCGGCCAGCCCCACCTCGCCAAACGCAACCATTTTGTTGTGGACGGGATTGTTGGTCTTGGCCGAAACAATGGACATGGCCACGGCCAGGTCCATGGCCGGCTCGCTCAACCTGGCCCCGCCGACAGTTGCCACATAACTGTCGTCGGCATCCAGGCGCAGCCCGGCCCGCTGCTGCAGCACGGCCAGCAGCATGCCAATGCGGGTGGAATCCAGGCCGCTCACCGTCCGCCGGGGTTGGGAACCCAACGCCGGCGTCAGCAGGGCCTGAACTTCGGCAAGCAGGGGCCGGCGCCCTTCCATTGTCACGGTGATGCAGGTTCCGGACACCGGCTGGCTCGTCCTGGACGTGAACAGTCCGCTGGGATCGGCCAGGCCTTCAATGCCGTCATCGGTGAGGTCAAAGCAGCCAACCTCGTCGGTTTGGCCGTACCTGTTCTTCACTGCGCGCAACAGGCGCAGCCGGGAGTGACGCTCGCCGTCGAACTGGCAGACGACGTCGACAAGGTGTTCGAGCAGGCGGGGCCCGGCAATGGAACCGTCCTTGGTCACATGCCCGACCAGCAGGGTGGTCATGTTCAGGCGCTTGGCCGCGGCAATGAGCGAGGCCGCAACCTCCCGCACCTGCGACACCCCGCCGGCGCTGCCGTCAATCATTGCGCTGCTGAAGGTCTGCACCGAGTCGACAATCAACAGGGCCGGCTGCACCGCCTCAACCTGGCCAAGGGCCGTGCCAAGATCGGTTTCAGCGCCGAGATACAGGGTTTCGGCCACGGCGCCAATGCGTTCGGCACGCAGCTTCACCTGGGCGGCGGACTCCTCACCCGTTAGGTACAGGACTTTTTTCGGTTCCCGCCCATGTTCGTTGCGGGCAAACTTTGCCGCCACGTCCAGCAGCAGCGTGGATTTTCCGACGCCGGGTTCCCCCGCCAGCAGGATCACGGCGCCGGGGACCATGCCGCCGCCCAATACGCGGTCGAGCTCGGGCACACCGGTGAGATTGTGGGCGGCCTGGGAGGCGTCCACCTCGGAGATCAGCTGGGCGGGGTTCACCACGGTTGTGGCAGCCGTCGTCCTGACGACCACTGTCCCGATTTCATCCAGGGTGCCCCACGCCTGGCATTCGCCACAACGCCCCACCCATTTGACGGCAGTCCAGCCGCATTCGGTGCAGCGGAAGTTTTGCCCGGCGTTCGTTTTTGCGGTCTTAGCGGTCTTTGTTGCCATGGTCCAAGCCTATCGCCGGGCACCGACACCGATGTCTGCCGCCCGCCGGGTCGTGTGTTTCCGCCCCGGCGAGGGCGGCAGCTAAAGTTTCGGCAGCAGCGACCTGGCTTCGGCGGGTTCCATTTTGGCTGTCTCCAAAAGGTCCACCATGAGCGTGCGGAACAGCAGCACGACAGCCTCACCCTCCATGCGCGTGATCTCCAACGCGCCCGGGTGCAGCCGGATGGCAATGTCGGCCAGCGAATCCCTGGCGTGGCTCAGCGTGGACCGGGACGTTGTGTCCGACAAGGCTGCGGCAAGCTCATCCACCGCCCCTGCCGTCCCGCTGAGCGCCTCGGCAAGGTGCACGGTGCCGGAGTCCGAAAGTGCCGCATTGTTGATCACGCTTGCCAGCCGCCGGGCCAGGACACGGCTTGACCGCATGGCGTAGTCCACATGGACCATCAGTTTCGTCAGGCCCTCAACTTCCTGCAGGTGCCGCCGGTACAGCGGGGACAGCCTGGCAATTTCAACCGAGGCGCGCAGCCCCTGGCGCATGGAGTCAATCCGCGGCTGTTGGCTGCGGGCGCGGACAAGGGCGTGCCAGGCGGTCGTGGAATCGTTGTACGACAAGGCGGAAGCACATTCCCGCAGCACCAGGGAGAGTTCGCCCAGAACTTCCTTGAGGTCATCCTTGGGCTCGCGGCGGGGATCCCTCGGCACCAGGAATGTTGCGGCCAGGGCGAAGCAGCCGCCAACGATGGCGTCAAGGCTGCGGGTGAATGGCCCGCCGGCCGGAATTGGCAGCAACACCACCAGCAGGGACTGCAGGGCCAGCTGGGTGGTGAAGATGGCGCCGCTGTCGAGGAACCGTGCCAGCAGGATCGACAGGAAAAGCACCAGGGCCGCCTGCCAGATGCCGGAGCCAAGCCAGTGCAGCAACATGTCGCCCACGGCAATGCCGATGGTGCAGCCAAGCCCCACTTCAAGCACGCGGCGCAGGCGTGGATCCCGTGAGAATCCCAGCGCGATAATGGCGCTCGTCGCGGCAAACAACGGTCCCTGGTGGCCCAGGACAAGCTCGGAGAAGTAATAGGCGGCCACGGCACAGACGGCCATCATCAGCGCCGGGAGCACCGAATTCCAGCTGCGGCGCAACCCCAAACGGGCACGCCGCTTCAGGAAAATGACTGTTTTGGCGGGCCTGTCCAGCTCTGGCATGGGAACCAGTCTATGTCAGAGCTGGACAGGGCCGGCGCGTCAGTCCATGCTGTCGTTCAAGCGGCCAAGAAGGTCGGCGAAACGGCGGACCTCGCCGGCGTCCCAGGTTGCCAGCCGCTCGTGCAGCAGGCGGCGGGCGTGCGACAGCGACGCGTCGTACTTCCTTTGCGTGTCCGCTGTCATGTCCACCAGCATGGCCCTGCCGTCGCTGGGGTCGGGGATGCGGCTGACCAGCCCGAGCTCTTCGAGCTGCTTGATGGTGCGGCTCATGACGGCCTTGTCCGCAGCCATCTCCTGCGCGAGCGCCACCTGCTGGGCCGGGCCTGATCTGGCCAGGATGGTGAGCACCTTGAAGCCCATCGGCTGCAGTTCCGGGTGGATGGCTGCGGCGCGCTTCCTGATGCTGTTCCGGGTCTTGACGACCATGGCACCAAACTGTTTTTCGACGTCCGCAATGGCGCCTGGCAGGTCCTGGCCGGTGGCAGGTGCGGGCGGGGGCAGCTCACGGGGATCGTTGGCGCAACTCATGTCAGCTCCGCGCCCCGGCATCCTCGGACTCAAGATCGCCCAAGGATTCAAAGCCGCCTGAGGTCTCAAGGCCGCCTGTGGTGGCCATATCGCCTGTGGTGTCCGGGGCGGAAGCCGCGGCCGGGCCGGGCGTGACCGCCACGAGGGCCTCGCTGACGTCAACGACATTCTGCTCGGCGGCCGACAGTTCCTGGTTCAGGCCGGCACTGGCTGCGGCGTCGCTCTTCTCGCGCTCGTCCCGGGTCTGGCTGCTCAACTCCAGGTTGGGCATGAAGACCACGGCCAGGATGGTGAGGATGCTCAGCGGTGCAGCGACCATGAAGACGAACGCCACGGAGTCACCGTAACTGGATTCGATGATGGTGCGCACCGAATCCGGCAGGCCGTGGACGGAGGGGATGCTGCCGCTGGCGAGGGCTGCGCCAATGTCCTTGCCCTTCTCGCCAAGTCCGGCGATGGCTGCCTGCAGTTCGGCTGACTTGCCGGCCATCAGGTCCACCACCTTGGTTGCCATGAGGGCACCCAGAACCGAGACGCCGATCGTTCCGCCAAGGGAGCGGAAGAACGCGATGCCGGAGCTTGCCACGCCGATCTCGGCGGGGGTGACGGCGTTTTGAACGATCAACACCAGGTTCTGCATGACCATGCCCAAGCCCGCACCCAGCAGGAACATGTAGACGGAGACCAGCACGAAGTTTGTGTCGTAGTGGATGGTGCCAAGAAGGTACAGGCCCACCAACTGGAGTACGGAACCGACGACCATGATGGCCTTCCATTTGCCGTACTTGGAAATCATTGCCCCGGCAACCGTGGAGATGATCAGCAGCCCCGCCATCATCGGGATGGTCATCAGCCCCGACTGGGTGGCGTTGGCGCCGCGGGCCAGCTGCATGTACTGGGCCAGGAACACGGAGGTGCCGAACATCGACACGCCCACGGAGATGGAGGCGACCACGGAGAGCGTAAATGTGCGGTTCTTGAACATGGTCAGCGGGATGATCGGCTCGGAAGCTTTGAGCTCCACGATGACGAAGGCAACCAGGGCCACTACTGCGCCGCCGACCATCACCAAGGTGGCGGTGCTGGCCCAGTCGAACTGGCTCCCGGCCAGGGAGACCCAGATCAAGAGCAGCGAGACGCCGGCAGAAAGAAGTGCGATGCCGGCGTAGTCAATGCTGACCTTGCGCTTGGGCTGGACGGGCAGGTGGAGGGTCTTTTGAATCAAGATGATGGCGATGGCAGCAAACGGCAGGGCCACGAAGAAGTTCCAGCGCCAGTTGATGGCGTCGGTGATGAAGCCGCCAATCAGCGGACCACCAACCGTGCCCAGGGCCATGACGGCACCGAACAGGCCCATGTACTTGCCGCGCTCACGCGGGGAGATGATGTCGGCCATGACGATCTGGGTCAGTGCCGTCAAACCGCCGGCGCCCAGTCCCTGGAAGACGCGCATGGTGATGAGCATTGACGTGTCCTGGGAGAAGCCGGCGATGGCCGAGGCGATCACAAACACCAGCAAGGACAGCTGCAACAGCAGCTTGCGGTTGGACAGGTCGGCCAGCTTGCCCCAGATGGGGGTTGAAATTGTGGTGGCCAGCAGGGTGGCCGTGACAACCCAGGTGTAGGCCGTCTGGGTGCCGTTCAAGTCCGAAAGGATGACCGGAAGCGACGTGGAGACAACGGTTCCGGCGAGGATTGAGACAAACATGCCCATGAGCAGGCCTGTCAGCGACTGCATCACCTGGCGGTGGGTCATGCCCGATTCGGACAGCCCGGGGGCGGTCTTTGCGGTGGTGGGTGTCTGGGACAAAAGGGCTCCAAAAAATAACGGATGATTGGTTGATGTATGTCAACTATATATATTTGCCTCCTGCAGGGCAACGCATTTTCTTGTGAACTGCATCAAGTGTGGAGGGTCCGGTGCGGTCTTGAGGACGGCGCATGGTGCCGCAAAAGTGGCAGGCATGTGACCGGCGTCGCGCTTGAATTCAAAGAATCCCCGCAGCGTTAACCTTCCGTTCACCCAGTGCTGGGTGTTGCTTCACCTGCGGCTCCTACGCTCAAGGAGTACGAGATCCCAAGACACCCATCGAAGAGGTAAAAAGCGTGAAGGCACTTCACATTGGCCGCGTGGCAGCAGTACTCACCGTCGGCGCATTGGCACTGACAGCTTGCGGCACCGACGCAGTGGTGGACTCCGGCAACGGCGCGTCGGCAAACGCCGGCCCCTCCGCCACCGGCACCCTGACCGGAACGGGCGCCAGCTCCATCTCGGCAGCCATGGACGCCTGGAAGGCCGGCTTCGAGTCCGGCAACCCCGAGGCCAAGATCCAGTACTCCCCTGAAGGTTCCGGCGCAGGACGCAAGGCCCTTATTGCCGGCGCGGTGCAGTTTGCCGGCTCGGATGCCTACCTGAAGGACGAAGAACTCGTCTCGGCCCAGGAGAAGTGCGGCCCCGACGGCGCCATCAACGTCCCCTGGTACATCTCACCGATCGCCGTCGCGTTCAACGTTGAAGGGGTCAAGGAGCTCAAGCTCGACGCCGACACCATCGCGAAGATCTTCCGCGGCGACATCAAAAACTGGAACGACGAAGCCATCAAGGCTGACAACCCGGATGCAACCCTGCCGGACCTGGCCATCACGCCCGTGCACCGCTCGGACAACTCGGGCACCACCGAGAACTTCACCGACTACCTTGCGGCAGCTGCCGAGACGGTATGGACGGATGAGAAGTCGGGCGACTGGCCCGCCGCATTGCCGGGCGAGAACGCCAAGGGCACCTCGGGGGTCGTCAAGACGGTCACCGAGACGGCCGGAGCCATCACGTACGCCGACGACTCGGCCGTGACGGATGCTTTGGGCAAGGCTGAGCTGAAGGTTGGCGACTCCTTTGTGCCCGTCACCGCGGAGGCAGCTGCCAAGGCCGTCGACGCAGCAACAGTCGTTGAAGGCCGCTCGGCCAACGACCTCTCCATGAAGCTGGACCGCAAGACCACGGCTGCCGGGGCCTACCCCGCGATCCTGGTTTCCTACGGCGTGTTCTGCGCCAGCTACCCGGACGCTGCCACTGCCGACCTGGTCAAGGCCTTCGGCACCTTTGTCCTCAGCGATGAAGGCCAGAAGCAGTCCGCGGATGCAGCCAAGAGCGCACCGTTGTCAGCCGAATTGGCGACCAAGGCCAAGGCCTCGATCGACTCCATCAGCGTCGCCAAGTAATCATCAGTAGAAGGCACTAGATTGTCCACCACAAAGCTCAAACCCAAAGCAGGAGCTGGGCAAGCCGGGACAGGCCGCATCGGAGACAAGGTATTCTCCGGTGCGGCCTTGGCCGCCGGTGCGCTGATTGTTGCTGTGCTGCTTGCCGTGGCCCTGTTCCTCGTTGTTCAGGCCATGCCGACCTTTGGCGCGCCAGCAAGCGAGATCACCGGGGGCGAAGGGTTCTTCGCCTACATCTTCCCGATTGTCATTGGCACGCTGATCGCAGCCACGATCGCCCTGCTCATCGCCACGCCCATCGGCGTGGCAGTGGCCTTGTTCATCTCCCACTACGCCCCCCGCAGCCTTGCCCGCGGCCTGGGCTATGTGGTGGACCTCCTGGCAGCCATCCCGTCAGTCATCTACGGCGCCTGGGGTGCCAGCTTCCTGGCGTCCCAGCTGAAGGCACCCTACGCGTGGCTGGCCGAGAACGCCGGCTGGATCCCCATCTTTGGCGGTCCCGCGTCGGGCACCGGCAAGACCATTTTGACGGCCGGCATTGTGCTGGCAGTCATGGTGCTGCCCATCATTGCCTCACTCACCCGGGAGATTTTCCTGCAGGCACCCATGCTGCACCAAGAAGCGGCGTTGGCGTTGGGTGCCACCCGATGGGAAATGATCCGCATGGCTGTTCTGCCCTTTGCCCGCGGCGGCATCATCAGCGCCGTCATGCTGGGACTGGGCCGGGCGCTTGGTGAGACCATGGCCGTGGCACTGGTCCTTTCCTCCGGGCCGTTGATCGCCTCCTTGATCCGTTCCGGCAACCAGACCATTGCCGCCGAGATCGCCCTGAACTTCCCGGAAGCCTTCGGCCTGCGCATGCACGAACTCATCGCGGCCGGCCTCGTGCTGTTCCTCATCACCCTGGTGGTCAACATGGTTGCCCGATGGATCATCAACCGCCACAAAGAATTCTCGGGAGCCAACTGATGGCCACGCTCATGACCGAACGCAAGCGCTCCGCGCTGACCCGCGGCCGCCTGCCCCGCTACACCCCCTATGTGATCGCCGTCAGTGCCGTCATTGTGGCCGCCGCGCTGATGTCCCTCATCGGCTTCCACGTCTTTGGCTGGGCAGTGCTTTCGGCAGTGCTTTTCGCCGCCGCCAACGTCACGGCGGCCGCAGTGGTGGAAGGACGCCGCAAAGCCACTGACAAGATGATGACCTCGCTGGTTGTTGGCGCCTTCCTCGTGGCCCTGCTCCCGCTCGTCTCGGTCATTTGGACGGTGCTTGTCAACGGTGTTCCCGGCCTGTTGACCCCCGGCTTCCTGAGCACCTCGATGAACGGGGTGACAGGCGCCGTCGACAATGCATCGGTGAACGACGGCACCCCCGTCCTTGGCGGTGTTTACCATGCACTCGTGGGCTCCGTGCTGATCACCCTCTGGGCCACCATCATCTCGGTTCCGGTGGGCCTGCTCACCGCCATTTACCTGGTGGAGTACAGCGGCGGCAACCGTTTCTCGAAGGTCATCACGTTCCTTGTCGACGTCATGACGGGCATCCCCTCGATCGTTGCGGGCCTGTTCGCGGCAGCCTTCTTTGCCATGATCCTGGGTCCGGGCACCAAGACCGGCTTCGTGGCCGCCGTCGCCCTTTCAGTGCTGATGATCCCGGTGGTGGTGCGCTCCAGTGAGGAAATGCTCAAGATTGTGCCCAACGAGCTGCGCGAGGCCGCGTACGCCCTGGGCGTGCGCAAATGGCGCACCATCCTGAAGGTGGTCATTCCGACGGCGATCTCGGGCATTGCCTCGGGCGTCACCCTGGCCATCGCCCGGGTCATCGGCGAAACCGCGCCGCTGCTGGTGACGGCAGGGTTTGCCTCCACGATCAACATGAACGTTTTCTCCGGGTGGATGTCCTCCCTGCCAACGTTCATCTACACGCAGATCATGACGCCCACCTCGCCGTCGAACCCCGACCCGTCCACCCAGCGTGCCTGGGCTGCGGCGCTGCTGTTGATCATCCTTGTCATGCTCCTGAACCTCGGTGCCCGCCTGGTGGCCCGCCTCTTTGCGCCGAAAACCGGCCGCTAAATTATTTGTGAATGGAACTTTAGTTATGTCCAAACGTATTGATGTCAGCGATTTGAATGTGTACTACGGTGATTTCCGTGCCGTGGAGGACGTCAGCATCACGCTCGACGCCAAGTCCGTGACCGCCTTCATCGGCCCGTCGGGCTGTGGCAAGTCCACGTTCCTGCGCACCTTGAACCGCATGCACGAGGTCATCCCCGGCGCCCGCGTCGAAGGCAAGGTCCTGCTGGACGGCGACAACCTGTACGCCGACGGCGTCGACCCGGTCACGGTGCGCAGCCAGATCGGCATGGTCTTCCAGCGGCCCAACCCGTTCCCCACCATGAGCATCCGCGACAACGTGCTGGCGGGCGTGAAGCTGAACAGCCGCCGCATGCCCAAGTCGGACGCCGACGCGCTCGTGGAGAAGTCGCTCCGCAGCGCCAACCTGTGGAATGAGGTCAAGGACCGGCTCGAGAAGCCCGGCTCGGGGCTCTCCGGCGGCCAGCAGCAGCGCCTGTGCATCGCCCGCGCCATCGCCGTGTCCCCGGACGTGATCTTGATGGACGAGCCGTGCTCCGCCCTTGACCCGATCTCCACGCTCGCCATTGAGGACCTCATCAACGAGCTCAAGGACGAATACACGGTCGTCATTGTCACGCACAACATGCAGCAGGCCGCCCGCGTCTCCGACAAGACCGCCTTCTTCAACATCGCCGGCACCGGCAAGCCCGGCAAGCTGATCGAGTTTGCCGAAACGGCCACCATCTTCAACAACCCGGCAGAGAAGTCAACAGAGGATTACGTCTCCGGCCGCTTCGGGTAGGGACGCGGGCCCAGCTGCCCGCTCCCAGCTTTTCAACGGACGACGGCGACACCCACCTCAGCGGTGGGTGTCGCCGTCGTCGAGCGGGTGCAGCTAGCGTGCGGTGCGTTTCCGGTGAATCATCGTCGCCGCAACGCAGCTGACCAGGCCAATGCCGCCCAGCCACAGGATCGCCGCCCAGCCGTACCAGCCCATGGGGGTGCCGGCCAGCAGGCTCCGGAGGGTCTCGATGATGGGCGTGAACGGCTGGTAGGTGGCGAAACCCTGCAACCAGGCCGGCATGGTGTCTGTCGCGACGAAGCCGCTGCTGACGTAAGGCAGGAACAGGAAAACGAAGTTCAGGCTGCCCGCCGCGTCGACGCTGAGCAGCAGCCCGGCGGCACAGCTCAACCAGGTGAACGCGGTTATCAGCAGCACCAGGTACAGCGCCGCCAGGATGTAGCGGTCCGCCGTGGCGTCGGGGCGGAAGCCCAGCAGGAGTGCCACCCCAAACACCGCGGCGCTGGCCACGAGGTTGCGCACCACACTGGCGACGACGTGGCCGAAAAGCACCGCCGGGCCGAAGATCGGCATCGTCTTGAACCGGTCGAAGGTGCCCGAGTGCATGTCCTGGGCCACCGAAACGGCGGTCGCGGCCGAGCCGAAGCCGGTGCAGAGGATCAACACGCCGGGGACCACGTAGTTGATGTAGCGGCCGTCGCTTTCAATGGCACCGCCGAAGACGACCACGAAGACGAGCATGATGGAGACGGGGATGGCCAGGGCCGTCACGAGCGCGTCGACGCTGCGCAACAGCCGCCGGGTTTCGCGCCCGACCATGGCGCCAATGTCGTTGAGGGGCCGGCTGGCGGTTGGCGCGGGGCGGGTGATCTGGAGGGAACTCATGCTGCATCTGCTTTCAGGTTGATTTTTGATTCCGCGGAGTTGCGGGCGGCGCCTGTCAGGGCCAGGAAGACGTCGTCAAGTGAGGGCTTGATGACAGCCACGCCGGTGATCTCCAGGGCGTGGTCACCGGCGGTTTTCAACAGTTCGCTGAGGGTTGCCGCACTGTTGGGGGCGCTAAATCGCAAGGTGAGGCTGCCGACGTCGTCCGCGGTAAATCCGGGCAGCAGCGTGCGGGCACGGGAATAGTCCTCCTGCCGGCCGAAGGTGAGCTCCACGCTGTCGCCGCTGAGCCGGGACTTCAGCTCGGTGGGGGAGTCGCTGGCGACGATGGTGCCTTGGTTGAGGACGGCCACCCGGTCGGCGAGCTGGTCCGCCTCCTCGAGGTATTGGGTGGTCAGCAGGATGGTGCTGCCGGCGGCGGCGAGTTCCTTCACAACGGACCACATGCGGGCCCGGCTGTGCGGGTCGAGGCCGGTGGTGGGTTCGTCGAGGAAGACGATTTGCGGGTTCGTGATGAGGCTGATGGCCAGGTCCAGCCGGCGCCGCATGCCGCCGGAATACAGGGCGACCCGGCGCTGGGCAGCATCCTGGAGTTCGAACCGCTCCAGTAATTCTTCGGTGCGACGCCGGGAGTCCGCCGGGTTGAGGCGGCCGAGCCGGCACATCATCATGAGGTTTTCCGCGCCGGTCTGAAAGTCGTCCACGGCCGAAAACTGCCCGGTCAGGCTGATGGCCCGGCGGACGGCGGCAGGGTTGGTTGCGACGTTGTGGCCGTGGACAAACGCGGCGCCACCATCGGGGCGCAGCAGCGTGCTCAGGATGTTGATGGTCGTGGTCTTGCCGGCCCCGTTGGGGCCCAGCAGCGCAAAGATCTCACCCTGCTGGACGTCCAGGTCGACGCCGGACAAAACGGTGTGCGCCCCGTGGGCCTTGCGCAGGCCCCGGGTTTGGATCATGGCTTCCATGCTCGTCTCCTCCTATTGTGTAAGGCGTAAACTGTATATGGCATACGCGGTTATGTGTAGAGTGTAAACAGTTCTTTGCTAGGCTGTCAACGAATGAATGCAGAATTGTTTGGCGGTGCGAAAGGCAGGCCATGACGGATCCACTGGAAAACGGCATCCCACACGCCGTGGCGTTGAGCTGGGGGCTGGCCGCAAACCCGCAACGCGGCCCCAAGCGGGAAATGAGCGTGGAACGCATCGTGGACACCGCCATGGCGCTCGCCGACGAGGGCGGGCTGGCTGCGGTGTCCATGGCCAAGGTGGCTGCCGAGCTGGGCTTCACAACGATGTCGCTGTACAGGTATGTGACCAGCAAGGATGACTTGCTGCTGTTGATGCAGGATGCGGCCTGTGCGTCGTTCATGATGCCGCCGATGGACAGTGTGCTCGGCTGGCGGCAGGGGCTGCGCGAATTTGCGCTGGCCTCGGTGAACGTGGTGCGCCTGCATCCCTGGTACCTGGACATTCCCATTGCCGGGGCGCCCGTGACGCCCGGCAATCTCGCCATCGTGGACTGGGGCTTGGGCTGCATGGCGGCGCTGCCGCTGGACGACCAGGAGAAAATGTCCACGGTTTTGCTGCTGTCCACCTATGGCCGTGAGGTTGGCGTGGTGGAGCGCGATGTGTCCAGGTCCCGTGAAGCGGGCGCAGTTGGTGCCGGTCTGGACGTGCCCGGGATACTTGGGCTGCTTGTGACCGAAGAAAGGTTCCCGCACCTGCACCGGATATTGCAGTCAGGCGCCTATACGGACAATGATCCGCCGGGGCAGGAACATGACGATTTCGACTTTGGCCTGGAACGCATCCTCGACGGCATTGCCCACCTGATCGCACAGCGGGAAGCCGACGGGCCGGTGGCCGCACCTGAGCCTGTCGCGGCGCGGGTCTACCCGCGGGACAAATCCGTTCGCGAGGCTGTCAAGGCCCGCCGGGAAGCGGAAACCAAGCTTCGTGAGGCGCTGAAGAAGGAACGCGAAGCCGTCAAGAAAGCCCTTGAACTTGAGGCGGCCGGCAAGAAGTGACGGGCCGTTGCCGGGTGAACGTTCACTTCGACGACGGCGATCCCGCCGAGCTCCCGGGCGCGTGGCTTACGCGGCGCCTCCATTGGCGTGCAGGACCTGGCCGTTGATCCAGCGGACAGGCCCGGCCAGGGTGGCGACGACATCCGCAATGTCCTCCGGCGTCCCCAGCCGCCCCATGGGGTTCAGGCCGGCAATGGTCTCGATGAGCTGCGCCGGCTTGCCCTCGCGGAACAGCGGCGTATCGGTGGGTCCCGGCGCAACCGTGTTGACCGTGATGTCACGGCCGCGCAGCTCGCGGGCCAGGATCAGGGTGAGTGCCTCCACGGCACCCTTGGACATCGCGTACGCTGCGTAGCCCGGCGACTGGAGGCGCGTGATGCTGGTTGAAAACAGCACGACCGCCCCGCCCGGGCGCACACGCCGGGCTGCCTGTTGTGCAACGACGGCCGTTCCCCGCACGTTGATGAGCTGAACCTGGTCGAAAACCTCCAGGTCCAGTTCGGCCACGGGTGCCAGTGGCATGATGCCTGCGGTGTGCACGACGACGTCGATGCCACCAAACTCCTCTTCCGCGCTGTCAAAAAGGGCTGCCATGGACTGTTCGTCCGCGACATCGCCACCCACGGCGATGGCGCGGCCGCCGGCGGAGTTGATCTCGGTGACGGTTTCTTCGGCGCGCACCCGATTCCCGCCGTAGTGGGCGACGACGGCCAGTCCGTCGGCAGCGAGCCGCCTGGCCACGGCGCGGCCGATTCCTCCCGAGGCGCCGGTCACGATTGCGCTGCGGAGCTGTTGCTGTTCCATTGCATCTCCTATATGAACGTTGAGTACATTTATGAGAATATGCGATAATGAACACCATGTCCATAAATTCTTTTTCAGCTGATCTCTCGCCGGTGCGTCCGGGCCGGGGCCGTCGGCCGGCCGCTGAAGTGCGGAAGAGGGTGCTTGCCGCCGCCGCTGAGCTGCTGTTCGATCAAGGCCTGGCCGCGGTCACCTTCGACAGGGTCGCGGCGCGCGCCGGTGCCAGCAAGACGACCCTGTACAAATGGTGGCCGAGTGCCGGAGCGTTGGCTGCCGAGGCTTACTTTAATCGGGTGGAACACACACTTGAGTTCCCGGATACCGGCGACATTGCGGCGGATCTGCGCACGCAGCTGCGCGCGTTCGTGCACCTGATGACAAGGGAAGGTGCTGGCTCCGTCATTGCGGAGCTGGTGGGTGCGGCACAAACTGATCCGGCGCTGCGGCAGGCGTTCTCCGTGTCCTACTCCCGCCCGCGGCGGGACTTGGCAATCGCGTACCTGCAGCGGGCCCGGGAGCGAGGGCAGCTCAGGGAAGGTTTTTCCCTGCAGATTATCGTGGACCAGCTCTGGGGGGCGTGCTACCACCGGCTCCTGATCCCGGATGAGCCCCTCACGATTGAATTTGCCGAGGAACTCGTCAGCAACGCATTGCTGGGAGCATCACCGGCGCAGCGGGACGCCTAGCTGAGCGGTGAAAGTGCCAGGACGAACAACGCCCCCAGCGACATGCAGGCAATGGGGGTCGCAATCCACGCGCCGGCAATCTTGGTCAACACCCGGCCGTTTGTTGCTGCGAAGCGCTGGTTCGCGCCGGCACCCGCGATGGCCGCCGTGACGGTGTGGGTTGTGGACAGCGGCATGTGCAGGCCGATCGCGCCAATGAACAACAGCCCCGCAGCCACCATCTGCGCCACGAAACCGCGCATGGGATCGATCCGGACGATCCGGTGCCCCAGGGTGTAGGAGATCCGCCAGCCGCCAAACAAGGTCCCGAGGGTGAGCAGCCCGGCGGTAAAAATCGGCACCCACAGTGGCATTTCCCCGGCCCCGATGGTGCCGGCCGCTATCAGCGCAAACAAGACGACCGCCGTCGTGCGCTGGCCGTCCTGGAGGCCGTGCCCAAATGCCACGGCGGCACCCGCCACCGACTGCAGCTGCCGGGTGCGCTTGTTCACCAGGTTTGGCGCGGAGTTCCGGGCCGCCCAGGACGTGGGGTAAACCGCGGCGAAACCAAGCACGAAGGCAACGACGGGGGAGACCAGCAGCGGCAGAAGCACCAGCACCAGCATGGTGTTGTTGATGCCCTCCAGCGGGGGGTGGCCCATGATGGTCGACCCCAGGGACGCCCCGACCAGCGCGCTGATCAAGGCATGCGTGGACGAGGACGGGAAGCCGCGCCACCAAAGGTACACGCCCCACAGGCTGGCCCCGACCAGCGCCGCCAGCAGCAGAATCAGCCCATTGCGCCCCGGTGGAACGGTGAACAGCTTCTCCGCAAAGACCGCCGTCAGCGGCACACTGGCCAGCGCGCCAACACAGTTGAACAGACCTGCCAGCAGGAGGGCGGCCGCAGGAGTCAGGGCGCGGGTGCGCACTGAAAGCGCGACGGCGGACGAGGCATCGCGGAAACCGTTCAGGAACGCGAATATCGCCGCAGTGACGATCACGGCACTGAGCAGGGCGGCGACCAACAGTCAGGATTCCTTGACGATGATGCTGCCGACCTGCGTGGCAACCGTCCGCATCTGGCGGCTGGCCGCCGCGAACTGGTCGGCCAGCATCCGATACTTCGTGAAGGTGGTGGCGCTGTGGGCCGCCAGCAATTCGGCAACGACGGCGCGGTGGGTGTGGTCGGCCCGCTTCGCCAGGCGCAGGACCTCCAGCCAATAGTCCTCCAGGCTGTCAAGGTCGTTCAGCGACCGCATGGCCGCGACTGTCAACTCGGCTTGGCGGGACAGGATTTCCAGCTGGTCGCTGACCCGGGCAGGAATGCGGTCAAGGGTGTACAGCTCAATGAGTTCCCCGGCGCCCGTGAGGACCTCGCTGGTCTCGTTCAGCAGCCGCCCCAGGACATACAGATCCTCGCGCGGCAGCGGGTTGATGAAGCTGGTGCGCATGGTCGTCAGGAGCGTGGCGAAACTTGCCGTGGAGGCGGCTTCGTGTTGGCGCAGCGATTCGGCCAGGGAAGAAAAGTCGGCCCGGCCGGCGCCCAGAAGCTCGGCCAGGGTGTGTGTTCCTGCGAGGGCCTGTTCGGCCATGCCGGCCAGTGCCTGAAGCCCGGCAGTCTCCTGGGGGAAAAGTCGAAGCTTCACTTTTGCGGCCTTTTTGTTGGCGGATCGAACGGGATATCCGGTTAGATTCACGGCATAAAAGTGGTGCCGAACCGGGAGCGCCTCTCGGCACTGGGCCGCTCAAAGCGGCTATAAAATGGAGCCCGGGGGTTCCACGGTTCGACACCGCTTTCAGTCTCGTACGTCTTGGCCCGACTGTCAACCGGAGCCTGTGGTTAGTCGAGTTCGCCCTTGCGCCACGACTTGGCAGCGCCCTCGAGATCTTCCGCTGTTCGCACCAACTGGTGGGCTTTTTTCGTCAGGGCGGCCGAATGCTCGGGGTGAGCGACTTCACGCTCAACAGCCAGCGTCGCCTGGCCCAGCGCAATGACCCGGCAAAACGCCGCGGAACGTTCAAGCGCAACGTCAAAATCGCCGTCGAACGCGCCGGAGAGAATGGCGTCAGCCATGACGGTGACTTCCTCGGCGCCCGGAGGCTCCGCTACACCGGCGACGGCGTTGGCGACCTGGGCTTTTTGCTGGCCCGCACGGAAGAAGACGCTGATGCCCTCGGGGTCCTGCAGCGTTGCCGCACGCAAGGCGTAGAGGCGCCAGAGCGCGCCGGGCAGGGAGCGGGCGGGGCTGGCCGCCCACATCTCGGCGATGGCCTCAAGGCCCTGCTTGTCGGCAAGTTTCACCAGGCGCTTGGTGATCTCGGGGTCGTTGCTGGCCCGGCCGCTGTGCACAAGTGCGCGGGCGGCGAGGTGGGCGGCCTCCGAGACGCGTGCGGGGTCGGTGCCACCTGCAAACGGCTCAAAGTCGGCCGGTGCAAAGGGCACTGGCTTGTGCGGTCGGGGGGCGTTGCTGACTGGTCGATCATTCATGACACGACACTACCCCCGCTGTCCGGCGTGGTCGAGAGACGCCGGGCACCGTGCGGGAATCGGTGGATTTCGGCGGGGCCTGTGTTGCGGTGCTGGGCGGTCTGGCCACTGCAGTTCTTGGGCCGGCAATTGGCCGGTTGCGACACCAGCGGAAGGGGCAGCGGCCGGAATTCGGGCCGCAATTGCGTTCTGGTGTGGACCGTGCGGTAGTCTGATATGCGTCAACTTTTGCAGGGATGAATTCATCGTTGTGCAGTTGGCATTAGGTCGGGCCTTTAGCTCAGTTGGTAGAGCATCGGACTTTTAATCCGTGGGTCGCGGGTTCGAGCCCCGCAGGGCCCACCTGTAAATAACGAAGAACCCCTGGATCCAGCCGATCCAGGGGTTCTTTTTGTTCAAAGTTGGACAATTTTGCATTCTCCGACGTGGTTGCCACGACTCCAAGTGAATCGAATAGTGGTGCTGCCCCAGTGGCGCTCCGCACACGCGCAGGAAATCGTACGGCCGAGGCGACATAATCGTCCTCCTGATCGGCACATCCTCACAGACACTCCAATACGCAGCGTCAATCGTGGTGCCTTTCCGCGCGATCGCAGCGGTTCCTCGGCTGCCTTGACCATGTGCCGACAACACACTGTGTAATTGCGACAGCGGGAACCAAGCGGATGACTTCCCGGTGCCGCAGCTCAGCACATCCAAGATATGGAGTCCAGTTCGTGATGGAAGCTAAATCCTTGATCAGGCGGTACGGCAATAAAACAGCCGTATTCAGTGTCAACTTCGTCGTCCGTCCCGGAATAAAGACGGGGCTCTTGGGCCGAACGGCACCGAAAAATCCACCATTATGCGAATGATCGTGGGGCTGGATCGCCCATCAGGTGGCTCTGTCACCGTGAACGGCAAGAGGCATGCCAATCAACGCGCCCCCCT
Organism: Specibacter sp. AOP5-B1-6; assembly: GCF_052376555.1. Classification (NCBI taxonomy): domain Bacteria; kingdom Bacillati; phylum Actinomycetota; class Actinomycetes; order Micrococcales; family Micrococcaceae; genus Specibacter; species Specibacter sp. AOP5-B1-6. The sequence continues at coordinate 52,008 of NZ_JBQSVT010000010.1, read as the reverse complement.
CCCCGCGGTCGGCGGACTCACCAGGCTCGCCCCGGAGGGCGTGGCATGGGTGCGGCTGCTTGCACGACGTCCTGCCGCCGAGGGGCGCACACCGGATTTTGCACGCCTCCTGCCTATCGCGACGGTTGCACTGCTCAAGCACGATATGTGATTCGTGCCGAAGAAATGCTGAAGGCAATGTCCCAACGGAAAGGCAATCCAATGACTGAAGGAATAGCGGCAGGAATGACGGACGACACCGACGCGAGCGCCACGATCGGGGTCGAGATCGCTGACCCGATCAGCGCGTACACCGTGGCTGTCGACGGTGGAACACCGATCGGCAGGGCGGAGTATGTCGACCCTCCGGGAGCAGCTATGGAACGGATCTTCTTCCACACCGAGGTGGATGCGGCGTTCGCGGGGCGGGGCCTGGCTGCCCAGCTGCTCAAGGAGGCGCTCACGGACAGCGTTCGCGTCGGCCGAACAGTCGTGCCTGTGTGCCCGCTGTTCGCGCGCCACCTCAGCAAACACGGCGATGAGTTTGTCGCGGCCGGAGGAGCGTTCCGCACTCCGACACGCGCGGACATTGCTCTGGTCATGCGCCTCTCGCGGGACCGTTCCTGAGCGTCGGGCTGTGCGGGTGCGTGGGGCAGGTTCCGAACGTCTGGCGCTGGCTCGAAACCGGGCCCATCCGTATCAACGAAATCCCGGAGATGCCGATCGCGCAGCAGTCCATCGGCTTCATCGCCGAGACCGATGAGCAGGCCAGGGAATTGCACTGGCCGTACTGGGGGCCGGTCGTGACCCAGATTGGCCGGGAACGAGGCTTCTATCCGCCCACCAAGGAACGGTATTTGCAGGAGCTTGACGAGGGGGCGTTGTACGTCGGCGGCGTGGAGACGGTGGCGCAGAAGATGACGCGCACCGTCCGGACCAACCACCTGTCCCGCTTCGACCTGAAGTACGACGTGAGACACCTGCCACGCCAGGCGCGGACAAGACAAGGACTTTGAAGGAGTCACGCACTATGGATATTTCGAAGATCGAGTTCGGTATCGACAGTTTCGGTGATCGCCCCCGTGATGACCGCGGGGAGATCGTCTCGCACGCGCAGGCGATCCGCGCCGCGGTGGCGGAGGCGGTGCTGGCCGATCAGGTCGGCATCGACGTGGTCGCCCTGGGTGAGCATCACCGGCCGGAGTTCGCGATCTCCACTCCCGAGACGGTACTGGCAGGTATCGCGACGGCCACGAAGCGCATCCGACTCGCATCAGGGGTGACGGTGCTGTCCTCGGATGATCCCGTGCGCGTGTTCCAACGGTTCGCCACAGTTGACGCGCTCTCCAACGGTCGTGCCGAGGTGATCCTCGGGCGAGGATCGTTCACCGAGTCGTTCCCGCTGTTCGGGTACGACAGGAAGGACTATGAGGTGTTGTTCGAGGAGAAGATCGACCTGTTCCACCGGCTCCTGGACGAGACGCCGGTGACTTGGGAGGGCACAGTTCGTGCCGCCCTGCACGACGCGGATGTGTACCCGAAGACAGACTCGGGACGTCTGAAAACCTGGGTGGGGGTCGGCGGATCACCCCAGTCGGTGGTCCGTGCCGCCAACTACGGATTCCGGCTCATGCTCGCCATCATCGGCGGCGCCCCAGATCGCTTCGCGCCGTATGTGGACCTGTACCGGCGTGCGCACCAGGAGCTCGGCACGGCCGCGCATTCTGTCGGCATGCACTCGCCCGGCTTCGTCGCAGCGACTGACGAGGAAGCCAAAGAGCTGTTCTATCCCGGATATAAAGAAACTCGCGACCGGATCGGCGCCCTGCGCGGCTGGCCGCCGATCCAGTCGCGGGAGTTCGACGCCGACGTGGAGCGCGGTTCGCTGTATGTCGGCTCGGTCGAGACTGTCGCAACGAAGATCGCCCACGCGATCCGGGTGCTGGATGTGGGCCGCTTCGACATGATCTACTCCGCCGCAGGCACAGTCTCCGCATCCGCGCGGATGCGGTCGGTGGAGCTGTACGGCACGCAGGTCATCCCCCGGGTCCGTGAGCTGCTGGCAGAACGGCCCGTCGCCAAGGTAGGAGGGACACGATGACCGCGCCCATCGCCACAGTCGGGATACTCGGTGCGGGAAAGGCCGGCACGGCCTTGGCACGTCTCGCCGTCGCTGCCGGCTTCCACGTCCTCATCTCCGGCTCCGGCGACCCCGCGCGGATCGCGTTGACTACGGAGGTCATCACCCCAGGTGCGACCGCTGGGTGGCCGGCAGAGGTCGCGAAGGCCGCGGATGTGGTGATCCTCGCACTTCCGCTCAGCAAGCACCGCAGTCTCCCGATCCGGGACCTGCGAGGCAAGCTCGTTCTGGACGCGATGAACCACTGGTGGGAGGTCGACGGCCCCCGTGACACAATCGTTCCGCCCGGAAAATCTTCGAGCGAGCTCGTACAGCAGGTCCTGCCGGACGCGCGTGTCGTGAAGGCCCTGAACCATATGGGTTACCACGACCTCGAGGACGAGGTTCGTCCAGCCGGCAGCCATGGGCGCAAGGCGATTGCGATCACCGGTGACTCACTCCAGGATCTTGCCGTCGTGTCGGAGTTGATCGACGCGCTCGGATTCGACGCCGTCAAGATCGGCGACCTCGCGACGGGCGGCCTGCTCGAGCCCGGCACCCCTGCATTCGGAGCCAACGTCGGAGCTGCTGAACTGCGAGCCCTCACTGCAGGGTCTGTCCCGGCCGCGCTTGTGGACCGTTCATGATCGCGGGCGGACGAACCGTTATGGAGGAGGATGAATGCGTTCCATCGTTCCTGACTACCTGACCGATGTGCTTGGAGATGCGGAGGCGGATGTCTCTGGGGAGACGGCAGGGTACATCCCCGAACTCGCCTCTGCCGACCCCGAACGCCTCAGTGCGGTCTTCGCAACTGTCGATGGTGAGGTCTACGGCGCCGGCGACAGTGATGTCGAGTTCACGATCCAATCGATCTCAAAGCCGTTCACGTATGCATTGGCCCTTTTTGATCGAGGATTCGCCTCGGTGCTCGCCAAGGTCGGAGTCGAGCCATCAGGAGAGGCGTTCAACGAGATCTCCCTCGAAAGCGATACCGGGCGTCCCCGCAATCCGATGATCAACGCCGGTGCGATCACCACTCACTCACTGGCCGGTCCGGAGGGCCTGAATCCCGCCGAGCGCGTTGAACGCGTTGTTCAGGGGCTTTCGGCGTTCGCCGGCCGTCGGCTGAGGGTCGATGAGACGGTATGCGTCTCAGAGATGGCAAGTGCGCACCGCAACCTCGCCATCGCGCATATGCTTCGCAGCCACGGCATCCTCACCGAGGATCCGAGGGCAGTGGTGGATGGGTACATTCGCCAGTGCTCGGTACTCGTGACCACACGGGATCTTGCGATGATGGCCGCGACGCTGGCCAACCGCGGGGTGAATCCGCTCTCGAACGAGCAAGTGGTGGACCCAGCGGTGGTGCGCCAGGTCCTGAGCGTCATGGCCACGTGCGGAATGTACGACGCGGCAGGGGACTGGGCGACCCAGGCTGGCATACCTGCGAAGAGCGGCGTGGCCGGAGGGCTGATCGGCGCCCTGCCTGGCCAGCTCGGCATCGCCACCTTCTCCCCCCGGCTGGACGTGCATGGGAACAGTGTTCGCGGCGTGAAGTTGTTCGAACGTTTCTCGTCCGACATGGGACTGCATGTCATGGAGGTTCCGCCCGCTGCTCGTGCGGTGGTGCGTTCCAACCGCGTCCGCGCCGGCGTGGAAGGGATGACCCGCATCTTTCGGTTCCAGGGCGGGATCCGCTTCGCCGGAGCCGAGCGGATTGTTCGCGAGGTCCTGGAAAGCGCGCCTTCGGAACCCCGGGTGGTGCTCGACGTCTCGCTGGTGCATTCGATCGATGACGTGGCGGGGCGAATGCTCCTGGAGGTCGCGCGCCGACTCACCCTGGACGGTCACGAGGTTATATTCGTCGATCCGGAGGCGATGATGCCGGCCCCGGATCTCGGCGACGAGGAGTTTTGATGAGGCCGCGCCGGATCAGGGCGCTTGCCTGATTCGCAAACGCTCCGTGAGCGTGGGAAGGACATGAGATGCCGTGGAGTACGCGCGAACTGGCTGAGTTGGCAAGTACGACTGTCAACACCATTCGTCATTACCACCGGATGGGAATGCTCGACGAGCCAGAGCGCCGGGACAACGGATACAAGCAGTACGAGGTGCAGCATCTGGTGAGCCTCCTGCGCATCCGACGTCTCGCAGGCCTCGGCGTACCGCTGTCGCGGATGCGCAATCTTCGCACCGGAGCGGAAGGTGCGCCTCATGTGCTGCGCGACCTCGACGCCGAACTCCAAGTGTGCATCGAGCGCTTGCAGGGCGTGCGAGCAGACATCGTGGAGGTCCTCCGCCACCGGACGCCCGCAGACGGCGCTGAGCCTGCGTGAACGAGGGCGCCGCTGCAGGTGCAGGCCGCCGGTAGCGGCACCCTCCTTGTTGTCGAACCCGCCGGCTCAGATTTGGTTCACGCCCCCGTCGACCAGCACGTTTGCGCCCAGCATGAAGCTGCTGTCGGAGGATGCGAGGAAGGCTACGACGGCCGCCATCTCATCGGGGTGTGCCGTGCGTCCGATCGGGAGGGTGGCGGCCAAAGTCTCGTTGTAAGCGGCGATATTCTCCGCTCCGACGAGCTCCGCGACGCCGGAGGTATCGGACGGGCCCGGCGAGATCGCGTTGACCCGGATGCCTCGGTCTTTGAGCTCGTTCGCCCACGTCCGCGTGAAGCTGCGCAGTGCCGCCTTCGAGGCTGCGTAGGCACCCATGCTCGGCGCACCTCGGTCCGCAGAGGTGGAGACGTTGACGATCACCGATGCACCCTTGTTGAGGAGCGGGATCGCTTTCTGCACCGTGAAGACGGTGCCGGTGACGTTGATGTTGAAGACGCGACTGAGGTCATCCTCCGTGAGGTCGTCGATCGTCGCGAAGGTTGCGATGCCCGCGTTCGCAAACAGTATGTCCAGGCCCCGACCGCGGGCAGCGACCGCCTCGTACAGGCGATCGAGATCAGCGTGTTTCGTGATATCGCCGGGGACTGCCATGACGTTACGACCGATCGCGGTGACGGCCTCGTTCAACTCGTTCTCGCGGCGTCCCGTGATGAAGACATACGCACCCTCTTTCACCAGTCGCGCGGCGGTGGCGCGGCCGATGCCGTTCGTGCCGCCTCCCGTGACAACTGCGGTTTTTCCTTCGAATCTATTCACAGCGGATCTCCTCCCGTCTTTACGCACCGATCGGTGCATAAAGCACTCTAGCACTTCAGCACCGATCGGTGTCAAAATGATAGTCTGGGGTAATGGAAGAGAGTAAACGCGGACGGCCGCGTTCTTTTGATGCGGATGCGGCGCTAGAGAAGGCGCTAATCGTATTTTGGGAGCACGGCTACGAGGGGGCAAGTCTCACGATGCTCACCGAGGCCATGGGTATTTCCCGTAAGAGCATGTATGCCGCGTTCGGCAACAAGGAGGAGCTGTTCCTCAAAGTTCTGGAATGCTACGAACGTGGACCGGGTGCGTACGTGCGGGAGTCGGTGCGCGAACCCACCGCGCGCGAGGTTGCCAGGGCGTTCCTCGATGGCGCGGTGCACGCCGGCACTCAGGCGGGCCGACCCGCCGGGTGCCTGGGCGTGCGCGCAGCGCTCGCCGTTGGGGCTGCCGGGCAGTCCGTGCAGAGCGTCCTTACGGTGTGGCGCGCCCAGAGTCAGGCTGACTTGCGGGAGCGATTCCAGCAGGCCGCCGACGAGGGTGATTTACCCGTCGATGCCGATGTTGACATGATCGCTCGCTACCTCACGACGATCGCTGACGGCGTGTCAGTGCAGGCTGCCGGCGGAGCATCTCGTGCCGCCCTGCGGCGCGTTGTCGACGTGGCACTCCTGCACTGGCCGCTGGGCTGAAGGCGTGGCAGGTTGCCGCTGACTACTCGCCTGCGTCGAGCAGGGGGCGTGGGCGCAGTAATTGGCGCGCCTGATCACAACCCCCGCCCGGAAGCTCTCGCCTTCGGTGGCGCCGACCTGAAGTTGCAGTCTGTGGCGCACTCACCCGCTTTTGCGGGTCCAGCTACGAGAGCCCCGAGGGGTGCTCTTGGGCGGGGTCCGACGGTGGGGTGTTTTGTGCGCGCGACTTGTGAGGAATTGGAGCTTGACCATGTGCTGGGAACATAGCGTGGACTCCATGTGTGGAGCGCAGGGGAATGCGCATGACGCAGGCAAGTATCCACCAAAACGCTGTATCGGCGATTGGGTTGATCGAAAGGAATGAGCACATGCTGAGCGATCGCCAGCGTCGAGAGGGCGCAAAGCGTACGCATGCCGGTGACGGGCGGCCACTCGAGCCGTTTCGCTGGTGGCACCTGCTCTCCGGGCGGAAGCTGCTCCTACTGCCGCTCGTCCACGCAGACGGCAGCCGTGCTGGCTACGTCGTCGACGTCCGAGTGTCCGGCAAGCAGGCCCGAGAGAACGACATGAACCTGTCCGACGGCATGGTCCACCTGTACCTCGATGGTCGGCACCATGCCGCGTCGCCCCTGCCCGCTGTCATGCCCGTCGAAGGGGGCGTGATCGAGGTGTCCCTGGGATCGGCCGGACTACGACGTGCCCAGTATCTGCCGGACGGGGCAGCCGCCCAACGACTGATTCCGCACCCGAAGACAGCGATCGGCCGCAGGCTCCGTTTTGATCGAGATCATCCCGCGCTCAGCCGACTGTTGGGCGCAATCTCGATCGTCGTGCTTGTGGTCGGCGTGGGGGTGAACGGGGTACAGCTGCTGGAGGTTCTCTCTGGGATTCCGCCGGTCGCCGAGCACTTCGGGCATTTCGACTCGCCGCTGGACCTCCCGCTCTGGCTCAACATTGCACTGGGGTTCGGAGCCGGCCTCGCAGCCACTGAACGTGCGCTCCGACTGAAGTTCCACTGGCTGCTCGACGCCTTCGGCACCTGAGCACCTACGTCAATCCACCACATGTCCGCTAAATATTCATTCGATTCGGAAGGAACCAACATCATGAACCAGCGCACGAACATAATTCCGCCCGACGTTGAGTACCACCGTGTACTCGCTGGAGAGAAGCGACGAATCGGTCGCGGCATCCTCGCGATCATGCTCCTAATCGGCGGGATGATGTTCTTCAGCCTCGTCCTTGCGGCCATTGCAGCAGCAGTGAACGCCGCAATGGGCGTAGACGGCCCTGCAGCGAACAACCCCCTGATTTACGCGACGGGGATGCTCTCGCTCGCGTTGCTCATTCCCTGGAGCATGCTGATTCAGCGTTGGCTCTACGGAGTGAAGGGGGCGTCGCTGCACTCGGTGGTCTCGTGGTTCCGGTTCGACATCTTCGGGCGGGCGCTGGTTATCATTCTTCCGGCGTGGCTCGTCTACATAGGCGTGCAATACCTGGCGCCGGGGTCGGTGCCGGAGGGCATCGCCTGGACGAATACGAACGTTCTCCTGTTCATCCTTGCCACGCTGCTACTCACCCCGTTCCAGGCTGCGGGTGAGGAGTACGGTTTCCGCGGGCTGATCTTCCGTGTCGCAGGCGGGTGGGCGCGCGGAGCACGGTCGGGCCTCGTCGTCGGCATCCTGGTCTCGGCTGTGGCTTTCGCGTTCATCCACTTATCGACCGACCCGTGGTTGAACGTCCACTACGTCATCTTTGCCGTCGGGACCGCTTTGATCACCTGGCGCACCGGCGGCATCGAGATCGCCGTGGTGCTGCACGCGGGGATCAACACGCTTGTCTTGATGATGGAAGCTGCGCTGCGCCAAGATTTCCAAGCCGCGGTGGATCGCTCCGCGGGCGTAGGAGAGATTTCGATGATCCTCGCGCCCGCCCTCGTCATTATCCTCACGACCGTGGTGGCGTTTATCATCACTTGGCGCCGCGGACCGGCCCGAACACCCGCCCTGCCCAGCCAGGACGGCGAGGGGAACCCCGCTCGTTCGGGGATGGATACTCCGCTAGGGCGAACTGCGGCGCCAGAAGAGACTGGCGCGCGGACAAACTAAAAACCTAGTACAGCGTAACGGGAGGCATCAGATGGAAGCTCGTCCACCGGAAGGTCCGAGCAGCCGCTACAAGATCCTCTGGGCCGCGGCGACGATGCTGGGAGGGGACTCGGCGACGACGCCGAGCGTTCGGGCGGTCGCTGTACGGGCAGGGGTAAGCGCCGGGTCCGTGCAGCATCACTTTCCCACACAGCGCGAGCTGATGGACGAGGTGCTTATCCTGGTCTACGACACCGTGCTTCAAGCGAAAGGGAGCTGCTCCGTCGTATCGAGTACTGCCTCACGGTCCTTCAGAAGGAGGGCTCGCTCGCGCAGGCGCTTCCTGCCGAGACATCGCTGCTCCCAACCGAGCTCGAAGTGCTGCGAATGGCTGCCGATTACGTGCTGAACGAGCAACCGCCTTCTGAAGCGCCGTTATAGGAGTCGCCGCGCTCCCGGGAGTGATCAGATTCGGATGTTGTCGAGCACGGCCTCCGGGATCGCCGTGCTTCCGGTGTTGAGCTCGAGGATCTGGCGGCGAATTCGGTCCTCGTAGACGATCTCGGCGAGTGTCGCAGCGACGTCCTCACGGCTGATCTCATCGTGCAGCTCAGCCGGTCCCATCGACACGCGTCCTCGACCGGGTGCGTCCGTCAGCAGCGATGGCCGGAGGATCACCCAGTCGAGATCGGTGCGGGTCAGCGACACCTCCGCGCGCTTCTTCACGGCGAAGTAGTACTCGACGTCTTGTTCGAGGTCGCGTTCCCGCCACGACCCGGGAAGCACCGAGACGAGGATGAGGCGTCGAACGCCCGCGATGCGCGCCGCCTCGGACGCTCGCTCCACTCCGTCGCCGTCGATCGCGGTCGTGACGTCTCGCTGGCCTCCGTTGGAGCCTGCGCTGTAGACGATCACGTCGTGCCCGGTGAACATCTCGGCGAGTTCGTCGACAGTTGGTGCTGCCAGATCGCCTATGACGGTCCGGATTCCGAGGCCGTCGAGTGCATCTCGCTGTTTCGCTGTCCGAACGAGGCCAAACACGCCATCGCCGTTCGCGTCGAGCCGTCGAGCGAGCAGCCCTCCGACCGCGCCGGTGATGCCCACCAGGAATGCTCGCATCTGTTACCGCCTTCTGTTGGCCGTCGTAATCGCGTCAACAATGAGGAAGGTGAACAGATTCCACACGACGTTCCGCTCGCATCAGGCGAGCTGCAGCTCCTTGAGCTGTCTGCGGGACGAGATATCGAGCTTCCGGAAGATGTTCCGCAGGTGGGATTCGATCGTGCGTGGGCTCAAGAACAGCTGCGTACCTACCTCCCGCGACGTTGCGCCGGTGGCCACCAATCGCGCGATGTGCAGTTCCTGAGCGGTGAGTTCGTCGCTCCGGCGGGCAGTCCGCTTTCGTGGATGCTCGCCAGTAGCATGCAGCTCACGGGCGGCTCGGGCGGCGAAAGCCTCGACGCCCATTTCGGTCAGGAGTTCGTGGGCGGTGCGGAGCTGGCCGCGAGCATCCTGACGGCGCCCTTCCCGCCGTAGCCATTCGCCGTAAACCAGATGAGCTCGAGCGGCTTCACGAGCGGTTCTCGACCCACTTAGATGCGTGATTGCATCAAGATAGTACTCCTCTGCGGCAGCACCGGTGATGGTCAAGGCGCGGGAACGCGCCTCAAGCCCGAGGCCCCATGCCGTACCAGAGGCACGGACTCGCGAACTGAGACGCTCAAGGGCGCGGGCCGCGCTCTCTTGGTCGCCTGCGCGAACGGACGCCTCGATCATCTCGGGCAAGCCGATGATGCTGAGCGAAAGCTCGCCAGAGGCACACGTCTTCGCCGCAGCACTTTGTGCGAGCGAATATTCGCCGAGCCCGTTATAAAGCACGGCGCTTGCATAGTGTGCCAATGCTGCTTCTCCGCTTCCCTCAGGGATGCGCTCGTCACGGAGTGTAAGGTCATTTTCCTCTGCGACGACGGCTCGGTCACCGCGCCAAGCGGCCAGGATCGCTCGGGTATGACGCAGCTGAAACGCGCCAGTCGCTTCAGTGATTATCCCGGCCTCGGCGCCCAGCTCTTCCGCACGGGCGATCTTTCCGCTGAACGTCAAGATGTGGGCATGGAAAACTAATGCGGCGGGCAGTCTTGCCAGCGCCCCCGTACTGCGCGACAAAGCGACGTCGTATTCGGCGAGCTGATGAGCTCGTTCCTCATCGAGGATTCCGACCGCAAGTCGGCTTGCCAGCCAAAGCCACGGCTGGCTGCCATCCTCCAGAACGGTGCCCTTGCTGATTGACTGGCTCAGCGCGTCCAACGCCACCCTCAAACTCGGAGTGCCCGCCTCGACTCCGCGCGCAATCGTCACCGCGAGGCCGTCAAGTAGCAGATCTACCGGCCGGGGAGGCTCGACAGCCGGCGCGGCGAGAGCGTTCTCGGCAATGATCACCACCTCAGGCAGGCCATTGATAATCGCTGCATCCAGTGCGTGCAGATACGTTTCACGAGACAGCGCCGGGTCGAATGAAGCAAGCGTCGCAGCGGCATCTACCAGCATTTTCGGCACCTCTGCACCCTGAGTGAGGTGGAACGCGATCTGGGCGCGCAGCAGTTCGACTCGAGCGCGCGCCGGCGCGTCGAGAGATCCACCCTCAGCGATCGCGAGCAGATCCAACGCCGGCTCAGATGCGCCGGCCCTGTGCAGCGCTTGCGCCGCTTCTAGCGCGCGCCGTGTTCGATCGGCGCCATCAGGGGTGAGTTCCGTCGACCGCCGCAGGAATGCGCCAGCAGCGGCATAGCCGCCGCGAGCACGCGCCCGCTCCGCCGAGCGTTCCAGCTCCGCAGCGACCTCCTCGTCAACCCCCAACACGGACTGAGCTCGATGCCACGCGCGGCGGTCGGGGTCGAGGGCGGCGTCAGTGGCGGCGGCCAATGCGCCATGCACTCGGCGACGACTCGCCGCATCCGCGGCCCGATACACGGCTGAGCGCACCAGAGGGTGGCGAAATCTCACCCGAGAATCGATCTCAATCAGTCCGGCGGCTTCTGCCGGTGCGGTGGACTCCGCCGCCACGCCAAGTTCGGTGGTCGCACGCAATAGCAGACCCGGGTCTCCTGTCGGTTCGGCCGCGGCGGCGAGCAGTAGCAACTGAGTCGCCTCGGGCAAGCCGCTCGAGCGACGTTGGAATCCGCGCTCGACGCGACCGGGGACATCCGATAGATCCGGCAGTTCGAATCTGCCCGCAAGCCGAGCAGCCGGACCGTCCGTCGGCAGCTCCAGGAGAGCAAGAGGGTTGCCCCTCGCCTCTGCGATGATCCGTTCGCGCACCTCGTCGTCGAGTGGTGCCCGGACAGCCATGTCCAACAGCTGCCGTGCCGAAGCGAGGTCGAGCCCTGTCAGCTGCAGCTGCGGCAAGCCAGCGAAGACGCTCGGACCGCCGCTGACATCACGCACCCCGAACACAACCGCCAGCCGCTCGGCATCAAGACGCCGCGCCACGAATGCCACAACTTCAGCAGAAGCCTGGTCCAGCCACTGGGCGTCATCAATGAGACAGAGCAGCGGCCCCTGTTCGGCGGCCTCGGCAATCAGGTTGAGAGTGGCGAGTCCGACGAGGAACCTGTCCGGTGGGGGACCGCTGCGTGTCCCCAGAGCGACCCCGAGGGCTGTCTGCTGGGGGTCGGGCAGGGCGTTAATGTACTCGAGGAACGGAGCGCAGAACTGATGAAGTCCAGCGAATGTGAACTGCGTCTCCGACTCGACGCCGGTCGAAAACTCCACGCGGAATCGGGAGGCAATCGCCATATCGCGGAGATGCTCCAGCAGTGCCGTCTTGCCAATCCCCGCCTCGCCAAGCACGACGAGCACCCCGCTGCGTCCGGCTCGCGCCTCGACCAGCAGCTGTTCGAACTCGCGGCGCTCCTGGCCCCTACCCAAAAGCTTCGACACGTCTGCTCCCAATCGCGCATAGTCAGTTCTCGCAACCGAACTATGTGGTCACCACACCAGTATTCCGTATGCACGCGGCAGTGGTGCCGGAACCGAGACACAAGTCGTCTCGACATTCGCCCACGCGAAGCAGCTACGCAGTACAGGCAGCGGCCAGCACACATCTCAGTACTTTGTACCGACGCGAGGCCACTCCATCCGTATGAGAATTAAAGACACCAACGCATCGAATGAAGGAAAAGATATGGGACAGCTCGAATATCTGGCAAAAACCGCTACCGCGGGTCGGCTGTCCGTCCTGCGGAATTCCGATCAGGAAAGAGCTCCTCGACCGCATTCCGACGGCACGGGGATGCCGCTTGAGGACTCCAGCAGCCTTGCAGCTACGCTCGGCTCCATCATGCTTAGCCTGAGTATCGACGGCAATAGGACTCCCCGGTTAGGAGCATGAATCGTGGCATGGAGTACGCGTGAACTTGCCGAACTGGCAGGGACGACGGTAAACACAATCCGACATTTCGAACGGGTCGGCCTGATGGCCGAGCCGGAACGGAAATACAACGGATACAAGCAGTACGGCGTTCAGGAGCTGGTATGCCTGCTACGGATCCTGCGACTGTCTGGACTCGGTGTGCCGTTGGCGAAGATCGCCGTTGTCAGTGCGGGCGGACAGAGCGCACGGCCGCTACTGCAGGAGCAGAGTGCGGAACTGGCGGCGCGCATCGGGCAAATGCGGCAGGCCCGCGACGATATAGCGGCGATTCTGCTTCATGACGCGCCGCCAGACTCACCCACCGGCTTCGTATCTGTCGCGTCCCGGCTGTCGGAGTCGGACATCTCGCTCCTCCATATCGCGAATCAGTTGTACGACGAGGAGGCGATGACTGATCTACGGCGGATGACGGAGCTGGAGGAAAACGGTGGGGAGGTCGGGAAAGAGATCGACACACTCCCGGCAGACGCGGACGAGGTGACGAGGCATCGGCTTGCAGCCCGTCTCGCACCGACCCTTGTTCAGCACCTGGTGGATTACCCCTGGTTGGCGAACCCAGCCAAACACCTCTCAAAGAGCGAACGCGTGACGCGGCTGACTTTCGCCGAAGCACTCCCGGCGCTGTACAACCCTGCGCAGCTCGATGTGCTTGCGCGTGCCGGACAGCTCGCACAAGAGCAGATGCAAGATGATGACCGAATGAGTGATGCAGTCGAGCGTTCAGCCTGACTACGTAACCAGGCCCAAATCAGTGCCAAGGCCCAATGCGATGGTACGTATCAGGCGGCCAGCCGTTCGTCGCGTCTAAGCGACGTTCTTGGGGATCTGATCGCCGTGTGCGCGGCGCCGTTCCAGGTGCTCGGCCTTTGCATGGCGCACCGTTGGGTCCGGCGCGGCAAATGACTGTCCGATCGTGCGCGCCCGCTCTAGCCCGGCCTCTCGCGTGGCGGAGTTGTGGTCGCCTTCCACGTCGTAGATGAGATGACTCTCGACGTCGTCGATGCCGCAGTACGCGAAGATGCCCACGTCCAACTGTGTGCGCATCGCCTCGTCGTAGCCGTACTTCTCGTAGGTGTGCTCTTTGGAGCCGCCGATACCGATGAGGACTGTCGGTATCGGCGGCAAGAGCCCGTCGACTGCAGCCCTACCGCGATCTTTGACCCCTGTGCCGTACTGGTACGCCCAGCCTGTTGTGAACACGCGCTCGATCCACCCCTTCATCAGTGCCGGCATCGACCACCAATAGACGGGAAAGACGAACGCGAGCCTGTCAGCCTGTTCGACCCTTCGATGCATCTCTTCGATCCCGGGTGGGACAGGACCACCCCAGAAGTGGTCGTGGTCCTCCGCGGTGAAACGCGGGTCGAATCGCTCTCGGTGCAGGTCCAGCACATCGATCGTATGTCCTGCCTGCTCGAGCGGACCATGGAAGGAATCCATGACTGCGGCGGGGTACCTATTGCGGAAAGGGTGGGAGAAGACGGTCAGAATATGCACGCTGGGCTCCGTTTACGGGTCTTGAGGGAATGGAGGAGTTGAGCGCTCGACGACGAACAGTGTCGCTACCGTCCAAGCTGCGGTGATCTCGAACTGGCCAAAGACCGGTTCGGCCTCATTGATGATTCGCTCTCGTGTGCTCGTCATACGACCAAAGTAACACGATCATTTTTCATCGGAGGAGCGACGCTGGGGGAGGGTTGACGCTGTGCCAGGGACAAGGTTTAGTATGACCGGCAGGCAGACCCAAGGGCACCCAGACCCGGATGGGGAACGATCCGATCGCTATGCCCTGCAGGCACTTACCGGCCGGATTTTTCGGGGTTGACCGTGTTCCAGGGACACGGTATCTACTGGTTGGAACATCGACGAAATTGACGTACCAACCAGAGAGGAACGACAACCATGACCCCTCTAGAGCAACTCATCCGGAATTTCCAAGAGCTGGTCGCCCAAGTGCCCGAGGTCGTTCAACCGTTCGTCGTGATGCTCGCCGGAGCCATTCCGTTCATTGAAGGTGAAGGGGCGTCGATGATTGGCATTGCCGGCGGACTGAATCCGATCATCACGGGCATCGCCGCCGCGGCAGGGAACTTTCTCTGCGTCCTTGTGGTCGTCGCTCTCACCTCACGCGCGCGTACCGCCGTGGTGGATCGCCGATCAGTGCGCGTCGGCACAACGGGGGCAGTCGGGGACGCGTTCGACGACGTCCCCGTCCAACCTGAGTCCAAGGGCCGCCAGCGGTTGAAAGGTGGGTTCTGCGATTCGGCGTACCTGGAGCGAGCCTCCTCGGTCCGTTGGCCATCCCCACGCAGTTCACCTCCGCGATCCTCGTGGCCGGTGGCACTCCACGGGCCTGGGTGTTGCTCTGGCAGGCCGTGGCAATCGTGCTCTGGACGACCGCGGCGACAGTAGCGCTCTGGGCCGCCCTCACGCACCTCGTTGGTATCTGAGAATGTGCGCGGTGCCAGTACTGGGGCGCCCGACTGTGGATGGCTCACGGACGCTCTGCCGGCAGAGCACAGCACATCCTGAGGTTGGGGCGCAGGTCCGCCCAGAGCTGAACGCACCGCAGTAACAGCAACATTGGCAGGTCCGTCCAAGGTGGCAAGATAGTTCCATGACAACAATTGCCCCCGCACTTGCCCTGACCATCGCCGGATCCGAAGCGACTGGCGGTGCCGGTGCCCAGGCCGACCTCAAAACGTTCCAGGAGCTGGGCGTCTTCGGCATTGTGAACCTGACCTGCATCGTCTCCTTTGACCCCAAGGACAACTGGAACCACCGCTTTGTCCCCGTGGACCAGCAGGTCATTGCGGACCAGCTGGAAGCCACAACGGCCGCCTACGGCAAAAACTCCGGCGCACCCTCCACGTTGGACACGGTCAAGCTCGGCATGATGGGCAGCCCCGCCACGATCAGCACGGTGGAAACCGCGCTCAAGGCCGCCGCCTTCAAGAATGTCGTGCTTGACCCGGTCTTGATCTGCAAGGGCCAGGAGCCCGGCCACGCCTTGGACACCGACCAGGCGTTGAAGGCTCAGCTCCTGCCGCTGGCCACGTTCGTCACGCCCAACCACTTTGAGGCCGAGTCGCTCTCCGGGATGGCCATCAACAATGTTGAGGACCTGAAGGCGGCCGCCCGCAAAATCCACGAGATCAGTGGTGCCGCAGTCCTCGCCAAGGGCGGGGTGCGGCTGGAAGGGGCAGACGCCGTCGACGTCTTCTTTGATGGGGAAACCCTTGAGGTCCTCAGTGCACCCAAGGTTGGCGAGGTGGCTGTCTCCGGCGCAGGTTGCTCGCTGGCCGCCGCCGTGACGGCCGAGCTTGCCAAGGGGGCGACGCCGTTGGAGGCCGCCCGCACGGCGAAGGCATTTGTCACCACGGGCATCAAGAACCGGGTCACATCCGGAGCGCCGTTCACAGCTTTGTGGCAGGGCGGCGCCGGCGCATAGGGGCATGGCTGGAAGGCTGTTGCCAGCACCTGCTCAGTGTGCCAAGCTCACTTTATGAGTGTGAATGCAGCCCAAGCTTCCGACCCCTTCGACGCCACAGTGCGGATGACCCGCAACGATGCCCGGCACCGGTACGAACTTTTCGCGGCCGACGAACTGGCCGTTGTCATCACGTTCAAGGAACTGCCGGGGCACACCGACCTCCTCCACACGATTGCCCAGCCTGGCTTCGACGGCCGCGGCCTGGCCAAAGTGCTTGCCCGCTATGCGCTCGACGACGTGGTGGCATCGGGCAAGCGGATCATCCCGCACTGCCCGTATGTCGCACGGTTCATTGAAAAGCATCCGGAACTGTACACGCAGTACACCGACGTCCCCGAGGAGGCCTAGATGGAACGCCCCACAGCGCTCATCACGGGAGCCACGTCCGGTCTGGGGGCCGAGTTTGCCCAGCAGCTGGGCCGGTCCCAGCACGACCTGGTGCTGGTGGCCAGGGACACCGCCCGGCTGGAGGCCAAGGCCGTACGGCTGCGGACAGACTTTGGTGTGCGGGTTGAGGTGCTGCCGGCGGACTTGATAACGGACGACGGCGTTGCTTCCGTCAGTGCCAGGCTGGCGGACCCTGCGCGGCCGGTTTCCGTGTTGGTCAACAACGCCGGTTTCAGCCTGGTCAGCGCCTTTGAAAAGAACACGGCGGCGGACGAGGCGGCGCACCTGCGCATCCTGGCCCAAACCCCCATGGAACTCATGCATGCCGTGCTGCCCGGAATGCTGGCACGCGGCACCGGACGGATCGTCAACATTTCAAGCGTTTCGGCGTTCATTCCCCGGGGCAGCTACGGCGCAGCCAAGGCGTGGCTGACAAGCTTCAGCCGTTTCGCCAACCTGCGGTACGGACCCAAGGGTGTGCAGGTGACGGCCGTGTGTCCGGGATTTGTGCACACCGAGTTCCACGAACGCATGGGCGCCAACATGGGCCGGGTGAAATCCTGGATGTGGCTCAACGCCGACCAAGTCGTGCGCGAGGGGCTGGCTGACAACGCGGCAGGCAAGGCGGTCTCCATCCCGTCGCGGCGCTATGCAACGCTCATGGGGCTGGCCCGGCTTGTCCCGGACAGGCTCGCGGCGTCGGCAGGCAACCGCGGCCGCTGACAGCACCTGCGCCATCGCGAAGGCGGGCGGCCGATTGCCGGGAACTAGTCGCCGTTGTCGGGCCGGCCCACCGTGATCGGGATGCCTGTGCCCGGGGTCGCCGGTTCATAGGTCTCGTCGAAGGGCAGGTAGTCCATGTCCAGCAGCGGGTTGGCATCCTGTTGGGCCACCAGTTCCCGCGCTTCTTCCTCGGTGGCCACGCTCGGCATGGAGCCCGGGAGGGGCTTCCGGGCAGATTCACGCAGGAAGTAGATGCCGATTGCGCCAATCGTGGACGTCAGCATCAGATAGTAGGCGGGCATCATCTGATTGCCGGTGAGGGTGATCAGGCCCTTCATGACGAAGGGGGCGGTGCCGCCAAAGATCGCCACGGCAAAGTTGTACGAGATGCCCATGCCGCCGTAGCGGCTGGATGTCGGGAACAATGCCGGCAGCGCCGAGGCCAGGTTTGACACGTAGAACGTGACGGGGAAGGCGATCAACGCCAGCCCGAGCAGTGTGGTCCAAACGGGACCCACGGCAATGAGCATGAAGGCAGGGGTGGCCAGCACCACTGTGCTGATCGCGCCAACCCACAGCACGGGACGGCGGCCGATCCTGTCGGAGAGACGTCCGGCCAGCGGTATGCACACGGCCATCGCGACCAGGATGGGGATGGTGAGTATCGTTCCGTGAATCTCGTCGTAGCCCATGGAATCGGTCAAATATGTTGGCATGTAGGACGTGAGTGCGTAACCCGCGGTGTTGGCTGCTGCCACAAGGATCATGGCGAGCAGGACTTGGCGCCAGTACACCTTGACCAGGTGGACGGGGCCGTTTGAAGTGTCCTCGTCACCGGCGGCAGCGGACTTGGACTTCTCCTCGTTGGCGTCCAAGGTCGCCTGGAACTGGGGGGACTCTTCGATCTTCATGCGGAAGTACACTGCAATGAGACCCAGGGGACCCGCAACCAGGAACGGCAGGCGCCAGCCCCACTGTTCCATGGCGTCCTGGCCAAGGGTCAGCTGGAGGATGGAGACCAGGGCGGCGCCGATGGCGAAGCCCATGTAGCTGCCTAGGTCCAGGATGCTGGCAAAGTAGCCGCGCCGCTTGTCTGGGGCATATTCGCTGACGAACGTGGTGGCACCAGCGTATTCACCGCCGGTGGAGAAGCCTTGAATGAGCTTGACCACCACAAGCAGCACGGCGGCCCAGATGCCTATTTGGGTGTATCCGGGCAGCAGGCCGACGGCGAACGTCGAGGCGGCCATGACGATCAGCGTTATGGCGAGCACCTTCTGCCGCCCAATTTTGTCGCCCATCCAACCAAAGACAACGCCGCCGAGTGGGCGGGCCAGGAAGGTGGCTGCGAAGGTGCCGAGTAAAAATAGTGTCCGGACGTCCGGGTCGGCTTCCGGCAGGAACACCGGGCCCATGGTGCCGATCAAGTATCCGAAGACACCGACGTCGTACCATTCCATGGTGTTTCCGACTACGGTGCCGCCGAGGGCCTTTTTGAGCATCGGCCCATTGACAACATTTACGTCGTCGACGCCCAGGCGGCGCTTCTTGAGTTTGGGCATGCGGGGTTTCTTGAGCCGGGCGGCCTGTCGGTCTCCGGTGTCCTTAACACCTGAATCCGGTTGAGTCATGCTTCGGTCTTTGGGCATTTGTTCATCCCCTTAAGGAGGTCATTTGCTTGCGACTTACTGCTGCATCGCTACGGGCAGACCTGAAATTCTAGCAGATGGGACATTTTGTACCTTCGGAGGGCACTCTGTCAAGCAGCAAAAAACCCCGCCATCACGCCCGAAAATGGGCGCGACACGGGGTTCTGCGGCAGGGGGTGAATCAGGCGTCGTGGTTGGTTTCCAGGATGCCCGCGAGAGCCTCCAGCGCGTCGGCTGCCGAGTCATCTTCGGTGCGCAGCACGACGGCCTCGCCGTGCTCCACGCCGAGGCTCATCAGGGCAAGCATGCTGTCGGCATCCACTGCCTCTTCGATGGGCTCGCCGACGCGGGCAATTGTCACTTCCGCATCCAGTTCGCCGGCGGCTTCGGCAAAGATCGAGGCGGGGCGGGCGTGCAGTCCAACGGTGCTGGCAATGATGGCGGTGCGTTCAATCATGGGGTGCTCCTAAAGTTGTGTGGTTGTTGTGATGTGTTCGTTGGCCGGTGCGGCCGGGAGGTTTTTAGAGGCCCAGTTCGGCCAGGGCGGGCAGCCCGGCACGGACAAGCTCGCGGGCTTCGGCGGCCGACGACGCGGCAACCGCCCTGTAGGCCAGCTGGCGCGCCTGGGGCAGGGTGACGGTGCGCAGGACGGCGCTGACGGCCGGAAGCGCCCGGGGCGTCATCGACAGCGACGTCACGCCCAGGCCTGCGAGCACGACGGCGAGGGCGGGGTCCGCTGCAGACTCTCCGCACACGCCCACCGGCTTGGGCTGTGAGTCCTCCACGGCCAGTGAGCCTGAATGCCTGGCCTGGGCAATGGCGCCTTCAACAGTTGCCTGGATCAAGGCCAGGACGGCCGGCTGCCACGGGTCGTTCAGTGTCGCCAGCGGGCCCAGCTGCCTGTCGGCCGCCATGGTGTATTGCGTGAGGTCGTTGGTGCCCAGGCTGGCAAATTCCACGTGGTCCAGCAGGTGCCGGGCGGTGAGTGCTGCGGAGGGGACCTCCACCATGACGCCCGGTGTGTGCAGGTCAACCGCCTGGCACATGGCTGCGAAGTCGGCGGCTTCGGCGGGCGTGGAGATCATGGGGGCCATGACCCACACCACCGTCTGGGATTGCGCGGCGGCGTCGGCAATGGCCGCGAGCTGGCGGGCAAGCACTCCCGGGGTGGTGGTGTCGGTGCGGTAGCCGCGGACGCCCAGGGCCGGGTTTGGTTCGGTGGCATCCGTCAGGAAGGGCAATGGCTTGTCCGCCCCGGCATCCAGGGTCCGGACAACAACCTTCTGCCCGGGAAACGCGTCAAAGACGCCCTTGTAGGCAGCAACCTGGTCGTCGTGGCTCGGCTCGGTGGTGTTGCCGAGGAAGCAGAATTCGGTGCGCAGCAGGCCGACGCCCTGGGCGTTGGCCGCGGCCGCCTCGAGCGCGTCCTTGGCTCCGCCAACGTTTGCCAGAAGGGGCAGCAGCGTGCCGTCGGCAAGCTGTCCGCTGCCGTCGAAGACGCTCAGCAGTGAGGCTTGTTTCTGCCACAGGGCCACCGCTTCTTGTTCCGATTCGCCGGGCTCGGTGCTGACCACGCCGGAGGAGCCGTCAACGAATACCTGCCCGCCGTCCACCAACCCGGACACGCCCGCAGCAGCCACGACGGCCGGCAGGCCCAGTGCCCGGGCAATGATGGCCGTGTGGGACTGGGGGCCGCCGCCGGCGGTGACCAGGGCAATGACCTTTTCGGGGTCCAGCGTGGCCGTGTCGGCCGGGGCCAGGTCCTCCGCCACCAGGATGAACGGTTCTGCCGAGTCGGGGATTTCCGGTGCGGGAACGCCGCGCAACACGGCAATGATGCGGGACTTTACGTCAAGGACGTCATGGGACCGCTCGGCCATCATGCCGCCAAGCTTTATCAGTGTCTCCGCCACAGATTCGCCCGCCTCCCAGATGGCCCGTTCGGTGGATGTGCCGGTCTTGACGAGCTTGATGGCGGCCTTGATCAGCATCGGGTCGGTGGCCATCAGGGCAGTCGCCTCCAAGACCTCCTTGCCGGCGCCCTCCGCACGTGCGGCACGCTCGAGCAGCTGGGCCTTGACTGTTGCCCCGGCGTCCTTGATGGTTGCAGCGGCGGCTTCGGGCGTCGTCGAACTTTCCAACTTTTCGCCAACGGGAGGTTCGGCCAACGCTGCCGGCATGTGCCGGACCGGGCCAATGACACGGCCCCGGAAGACGCCGACTCCAACAAAGTTTTGCACGGGTGCTCCTTCGAAAATCATGGTCAGAACCTAGGCGTCCTGGTGTGCGGGCTGCGCTGTTGCAAGGGTATCAACGGGCTTGCGAACGGCCCAGCGTTTCAGCGCAACCACTGCGAAACCGGCCACGATGGTGCCCGCCAGGATGGAAACTACGAACATGACGACGTTGCCGATGGCGAAGAACACGAAGATTCCTCCATGCGGAGCCTGCGAGGTTACGTGGAAGGCCATGGTCAAGGCGCCGGTCAGTGCCCCGCCCAACATGGAGGCGGGGATGACGCGCAGAGGATCGGCGGCCGCGAACGGGATGGCACCTTCGGTGATGAACGAGGCGCCGAGGAGCCAGGCAGCCTTGCCGTTCTCACGCTCGGCCAGGGAGAAGCGCTTCTTGTCGAGCACGGTGGCCAGCGCCATCGCCAGCGGCGGGACCATGCCCGCGGCCATGACGGTTGCCATGATTTCCCACGGCGCCTGGCTGGCAATGCTGCCCGCACCGAGCCCGGCAACGGCGAATGCGTAGGCCACCTTGTTGACGGGGCCGCCCAGGTCAAAACACATCATGAGGCCAAGGATGATGCCAAGCACGACGGCGGAGGTTCCGGTCATGCCCGTCAGCCAGCTGTTCAAGCCGTCGGAGAGCGCGGCGATGGGTGCACCCAGGAACAGGAGCATGGCACCGGAGGCGATGATGGACCCCAGCAGCGGAATGATCACGACGGGCATGAGGCCGCGCAACCAGCGGGGCACCTTCCAGCTGCCAATCCAGTAGGCGGCGAGGCCGGCCAGGATGCCGCCCACCAGGCCGCCCAGGAAGCCGGCGCCCATGAACACGGCAATCGCGCCGGCCGTGAAGCCGGGGGCGATGCCTGGCCGGTCGGCGATGCCGAACGCAATGTAGCCTGCCAGCGCAGGCACCAGGAAGCTCATGGACAGGTTGCCGATGGTGAACGCCACGGCACCCAGGTAGGCGCCGAGCGGACCCAATGCCTGTGACGGGAAGTCCGTGGGCAGGTTGGCCAGGCTGTTGGTTGTCAGGATCTTGTCCGCGAAGTCGGGGATCTGGAAACCGCCGAGCAGGAACCCGAGTGCGATCAGCAGGCCACCACCGGCCACGAACGGGATCATGTAGCTGACACCGGTCAGCAGCACCTTCTTGATCTTGGCGCCCAGGCTTTCACTGGAGGATTCGGACTTCCGGTCGGCGGCTTCCTCCGCGCCAAAGTGCGGCACCCGGTGGGCGTTCGGGTTGTCGGAGGCGGCAACAGCTTCCTGGACCATCTTGGCCGGTTCGTCAATGCCGCGCTTCACAGGCGAGCTGACGAGGGGCTTGCCGGCAAAGCGTTCCTTGCCGCGAACGTCAACGTCGACGGCAAAAATGACTGCATCCGCGGCGGCAATGACTGCCGGATCCAGCGGTGTCACGGCGCCGGAACCCTGCGTCTCAACCTGCAGGTCAACACCGGCCTCCTGTGCCGCGGCGACAAGTGAATCGGCGGCCATGTAGGTGTGGGCGATCCCCGTGGGGCACGCCGTTACGGCAACGATCCGCTTCGGGCGGGGCGGCTCAACCGAAGCGGAGGCTGCGCCGCTTCCCGCGGAACCGGCGATGGGGGGCCGGGTGTGGTCGGGCACCGCGGAGCGGGCGGGACCCCCATCGCCGGTGGAGCCGGGAGCGGCTGTTGCCGTGGCCGGCTTTGGCTTGTCGGCAAGCGCGTCGTCCACGAGGGCGACGATGTCGGCCGGGGTTGCTGCTGCGCGCAGGGCTGCCGTGAAGTCCTTCTTGATGAGGGAGCGGGCCAGCTTGGAGAGCAGCTTCAGGTGGGCGTTGTCGGCGCCTGCGGGGGCGGCGATGAAGAAGACGATGTCGGCCGGGCCGTCCTTGGCGCCGAAGTCGACAGCAGGGTTCAGCCGGGCCATGGCCAGTGTTGGTTCCAGCACTGCCTCGGAGCGGCAGTGCGGGATGGCGATGCCGCCGGGAACGCCGGTGGCGGTTTTTTGTTCGCGGGCCAGGGCGTCGGCGAACAAGCCGGCAACTTCGGAGGCTCGGCCGGTTTTTGCAATGAGTTCGGCCAGATTGCGGATGACGGAGGTGGTGTCCGTGCCAAGATTGGCATCCAGGAGCACCAGATCGGTGGTGATGAGGGTGGTCATGTCAGATCTCTTCGACTGAGGCCAGAGCCGTCACGGTGACGGCGGCGGGGGTGGTTTGTGCGAGGGACGGAACCATGGTTCCGGGGAGGGAAGCTGCGGCCGCCCCATGGGCCACTGCTTGCTGCAGGCACACTTCGGGGGCATCCCCGCGGAGTGTTCCCAACAGATATCCGGACAGGGCGGAATCGCCCGCACCGACTGTGCTTTTAGCTTCAATGGCAGGGCCGCGCCCGTGCCAGCTGCCGCTTCCCGTCACCAGGACGGCACCCTTGGAACCAAGCGTGGCCAGGACGGTGCCAACGCCCCTCCGGACGAGGGACATTGATGCACTCGCCGCCAGGGAGGGGTCTGCCTCGATGGCTGCTCCGTGCGAGATCCCTGTCAGTTCGGCAAGTTCTTCGCCGTTGGGTTTGAGCAGGTCCGGTGCCGAGCGCAGGCATTCACGCAGCGGCGCACCGGAAGAATCAACAGCAATTTTAGGGGCGTCCGTGCCGTAGGCGGCACGGACGGCATCGATCACGACGGCGTAAAAATCGTCGGGGACTCCGGGCGGCAGCGAGCCGGCCAGGACCAGCCAGGATGCGCCGTCGGACTTTTCAACCGTCAGCTCCAGCAAGGCCGCGAGCTGCACGGCCGAGAGCACCGGGCCCGGTTCGTTGACCTTGGTGGTGGTGCCGTCGGGTTCGGTGATGGCCACATTGCTGCGCAGGGCCGCCCCGATCGGGAGGGTCAGGTGCGGGATCTGCTCCGCGGACAGGGCCCGGACGACGGCGTCATCCGCGTCGCCGGGCAGCAGTGCGAGGGAGTGGATTCCTGAGGCGGACAGGGCGCGGACAATGTTCACGCCCTTGCCGCCCGGGTGCTGGGAAGCTGCGGTGGCACGCTGGACCTCGCCGCGTTCCAAGGCTGCCGCGAGTTCGATGGTCCGGTCCAGGCTCGGGTTGGGCGTCAGTGTGAGGATCATGCGATCACGATTTCCACACCCGCAGCGGACAGTGCTGCCGCAAGTTCGGTGGATGGTTCGGCGGTGGTGATCAAGGTGTCGATCTCCTCAAGGGTTGCAAAGCGGACGAGTGTTTCGGCGCCGAGTTTGGAGGCGTCGGCCACCACCACGACCTGCCTGGCCGCCCGGACCATGGCGGTCTTGGTTGCCGCCTCCACGGGGTCGGGAGTGCTCAAGCCAAAGTCGGCGTGGATGCCGTTGGTGCCAATGAAGGCGATGTCGGGGCGGAGCGCACTGAGCTGCTCGGTGGCGCGGGCACCCACGACGGCGCTGGTCAAACCCCTGACGCGCCCGCCGACTATGTCCAGCAGCAGGTGCTTGTTGGTGCTCAACGATGCGGCGGTGGGGAGCGAGTTGGTAATGACAAGCAGTTCATCGCCGGCGTTGGCGGGTGCCCAGCCGGCAAGGCGTTCGGCCAGTGCGGCAGTGGTGGTGCCGGAGTCCAGCAGGATCGAGGCGGTCGGGGCGTTGGGCACGAGTGCCAAGGCGGCCGTGGCTATGCGCTGCTTCTCGTCCAGCCGCTGGCTCTGGCGTTCCGTGAGGCTCAGTTCGGAGCGGGTGAGTCCTTCGGGGCCGACGGCGCCGCCGTGGACCCGGCGCAGCTGCCCGGAGATTTCCAGTGCCGCGAGGTCTCGGCGGACCGTCTCCTGGGTGATGGAGAACAGTTCGGCCAATTCATTGACACCCACCCGTCCCTGGGCGGCGACGAGTTCGGCGATCCTTTGGTGCCGTTCCTCCGCAAACATGCCGGTTCCTTCCGCAGCGTCCCTGGTGCGTGACGGGTGTCACAAGATCTTGAATAACACGACTCTATCTGCGTTTATCTTTGTTTGTCAATCCAATTCCCACATAAACAAAGAATCACGGGCTGGGGTGAGCGTCGGACACAGCGCGCCGCTGCGCGCCATTGCGTGGCTGCGGGAGGGGCCGCAGGTCGACGTCAACGCGAAAACCCGCGGCGAGGGTGGAATGGTGCCACCGTCGCCGCGGGCCGCGGACATGCCGTTCTCGGCCGTCGGCCGGGAGCGGCGCTGGTTCGCGCGACTGCCGGCCGATGGCTGCTGTCTAGTTGTTTTTGCCGTTGTTTCCCTTGCCCGGGCCCTTGCCTGCGCCCTTGCCTGCGCCCTCCGGGAAGATCTGGACGATGGACGGCCGCGGCGCGCGCACCTGGCCGGGTGCCGGCGTCGAACCTTCAGCCACGTAGTCCGGGAAGAGCGAATTGAGTTGCGTGTACGACCCGTCCTCGCCCGGGTGCTGCACGGCCACATAAACGAGGGATTCGTCGTCGTGGACGACAGGCCCGCAGGTCTCGGCGTTGCGCGGCATGGAGGCGAACTGCTGGACATTGCCGCGGTTGGCGCCTTCCAGACCAACCTTGAACAGGCCGTCGTTGTAGCCAATGACCGACGGCGCCCCGTCAGTGGAGATCCACAGGTTGCCCTGGCTGTCGAAGGCCAGGTTGTCGGGGCAGGAGATGGGGCTGACGTTCTCCGTCGGGAAGCCGCTGAAATACGTTTCCGTATTCTTGGCCGGGTCTCCGCAGAGCATCAGCAGGTTCCAGTTGAAGGTGGTGGCGGTTGAATCGTCGTGGTCCTCGGTGATCTCCACGACGTGGCCGTCACGGTTCTCGGTGCGGGGGTTGGTCTCGTCGGCAACAGCCTGTCCTGGCAGTCCGCGCTTGGTGTTGTTGGTGCAGGCCACGTAAACCTTGCCCGTCTGCAGGTTGGGCTCCACGTCCTCGCAGCGGTCCATCTTGGTGGCGCCGGCCTTGTCGGCGGCCAGACGGGTGTGGACAAGCACCTCCTGGACGCTCATGCCGGCAATGGCGCTCTTGCCGTTGCGGACGAGCGGCAGCCAGCTTCCGGAACCGTCAAACGCGCCGTCGGAGGGGACCGTTCCGGAACCGTCGATCTCCGTGGCCGAGTTGCCGGTGAACTGTGCGACGTAGAGGTCGCCCTCGGTCAGGAGGGTCATGTTGTGGGCCTTGTTGTTCTTCTTGTATTTGTTCCTGGAAACAAACTTGTACAGGTAGTCAAAGCGCTCGTCGTCACCGGAGTAGGCAACCACCTTGCCGTTGGTGGCGATGATGACGTTGGCGCCCTCGTGCTTGAAGCGGCCAAGGCTGGTGTGTTTTTTCGGGGTGGAGTGCGGATCTTCCGGGTCAATCTCGACGATGTAGCCGAAGCGGTTGGGTTCGTTGCGGTAGTCCTCGCCGCGGGCGTCAAAACGCGGGTCGTCCAGTTCCCAGCCCATGCCGGTGGCGCTGTCGCCGAGGCCGTAGCGGAGGTCCTCGGCGCTGGTGCCGTTGGTGCGGAAGAAACCGTTGAAGTTTTCCTCGCCGGAGAGAATGGTTCCCCACGGCGTGGTGCCGCCGGAACAGTTGCCCAACGTGCCAAGGACGATGGTGCCGGTGGGATCCGCGGCAGTCTTGACAAAGTCCGTGCCGGCCAGCGGACCTGTCAGTTCAAATTCCGTGTCAGCGGTGATGCGGCGGTTCAGCCCGCCGCCACGGATGTAGCTCCACGGCTGCCCCTTCTTCTGGCGTTCCAGCTCCACCACGGTCATGCCGACGGCGTTGCGGAAGATATTGCGGCGCTCTGCCTCCTCGGCGGCTGAGGCCGCGGCGGCCGGGAACATGATCTGCGGGTTGACGTATTCGTGGTTGCAGATCAACAGGCCCTTCTTGCCGTTGGGCTGGCGCAGGATTTCCGTGTAGTCGTTGTTGTAGCCGAACTGGCCGGCCTGCGCGGCAGCGCCCTGCCGCGCGAAGTCAAAATCGGGGGCGTCGGCGAAAATTGGATCGCCCCAGCGGATGATGGGGGACCAGCTGAAGCCTTCCGGCACGTTGAAGGTGTCCACGGCTGCGTCCACGGGCTGAATCGGGGCAAAGCCAAACTTGCTGCCCTGGCCGTTGTTGCCAGCGCCGTTGTGTCCGTTGTTGCCCCTGCCCTGATTGCCCTTGCCGTTGTTGCCCTGCACCATGACGGCGGCGCTCAGGGCGCCGGCCAGGCCGATGCCCAGCGCCGAGCGGCGGGAAAATTCCGTCGAGGCGATGTCGCGGAAGTAGCTGTTGGTGGAGGTGTTGCACACGGCTTTGGAGCACGCGTTGTCGCATTTGAGGCTGCAGGTGACGGCGCTGCGCTTTCCGCGGGTGTGGCCGAGCATGGGCAGGAGTTTCTTCAGATCGTTCATGGAAAACCTTCCATCGATGGGTGCGTTGGGCACCACAGTCGCAGTCCGGGGCGACGAAAAGGCGTGGAATGGTTGAACTGCAGGTTAACTCCGCACCAACCGTGCGGTTCGGTGCCCGGCACGCAGGCCTGCCCGTGGGTAGTCTTGCCCCATGGATACCGTTGTGTGGTCCCGGCCGGCGGACGAACGCGCGGGCACCCCGTTGTTGTTGCTGCTGCACGGCTATGGATCGGATGAAAGCCGCATGGCGGCGCTCTTTAAGGACCTGCCCAAGGGGTTCACCTGTGCAGCTCCGAGGGCGCCCAAGAACATCTCGGGCGACTACGGATGGTTTCTCCTTGACTACTTCCTGGCCAACGACTTCGCGGAGGTCGTGGGGGCGGCCACCACCGTCCTGAGCTGGCTTGACACGGTCATGGCGGACTACAAATTCAGCTCGGTGTCGGTGCTGGGCTACTCACAGGGCATGGCCATGGGGACCACACTGCTGCGGCTCCGTCCCCAGGCGTTCACTGCCGCCGTCGGCCTGTCAGGCTTTGCACTGCACAACGAACTGCTCGCAGCCATGGAACCACTGACGCACCGGGTCCCGTTTTACTGGGCCCGCGACCCCGCCGACCTTGTCATCAACCCGGATGCCACCGCGTTCACGGCGGAGTGGCTTGCCGCCAACACCGAACTTAGCGAGGCACGCTACGACGGCATGAGGCACAATACCCGCGCCGACGAGCTGGCTGACGTGTCGTCGTTTCTGACCGGTCACGTGCCGGGATCCTTCGTGCCCCGGGGGTAGGCTGTGCCGCATGGGAAACAAAGCTGGCGGATTTGAATTCACCACGGCGCGCAATGGCGAGGTGTACATCACCCACCACGGCCACAGCGCCGCGACACTGCGCGGTGAAACGGCGCGAAATTTCCTGGCGGACGCCGAAAATACCGATCCCCAGGCCCTGATGGCCCGGCTCACCGGAAACTACCGGTACGGCAACGAGCGCACGGCCAAAAATCACCCGCGCAACACTTCGTCCGGCCGTTGACGGCCCCCGCCCAACAGCACCGCGCTGCCCTTGACGGCCCCCGCCCAACCGCACGGCGTCCCGAAGTCAACCAAACGGTTGATGGCCCGGGCCCTGGCCCATCCTAGGCTGGAAGCAAAGGCCCGCACCGGGGCCCTGCAGCAAAGGAAACCTCATGAAGAAGCTCTTTTATTCAGCATTCGGCTACATGGTCATCGGCGTCCTGTCCGGCTTGTTTTACCGCGAGTTCACCAAGGGCAAGGATTTCACCGGATTCACCCAGCTCTCAGTGGTCCACACACACCTGCTCACCCTGGGCTTCGTGGTCCTGTTGATCGTGCTGGTCCTGGAAAAACTGTTCACGCTGAGCAAATCACGGCTGTTCAAATGGTTCTTCTGGACCTACAACGCCGGCCTGGTCCTCACGGCAGCCATCATGGTTGTCCACGGGATGATGCAGGTCAACGGCACCACCGACGTTTCCGCCGCCATTCCCGGCATCGCCGGCCTGGGCCACATTCTGTTGAGCGCCGGCATGGTCTTCCTTTTCCTCGCCCTGCGCACCCGCCTCTTTGGCCCCGCAGTGAAGCACGACGCCGAGACTTCAGCAGCGCTCGCAGGCTGACCTCCCAGCGGTGCTGGGAATGGGGCCGGCGTTGGCACGGTGGTTCGGCCACCGTCGACGCGGGCCCCATTCGCCGCTGTGTACTACCGCAGTGTTCTCCCGCTGTGTTCACCTGCTGTGTTCTCCTACAGTGAAAGGCAGGCTCCTGTCAGGGCTGGCAGTTACCCTTGAGGCACAGACAGCGGAGGAGAAGTGATGGCACGCAAAGATCTCAACCACGTGGGGACGACGCCCGCACCCGGCTTCGCGAAGTCGGCAGGCAGGGCCAACCCTGCCGTGGAAATGGCGGCAGGGGCGGCCTTCGACAAACAAGGCAAGCCAACGCCCGCGGTTCACAATTTGCTGCTCAAGGCCGTCGAGGTCCAGCGTCCGCTGGTGCTGGCGAACCTGCGGCGGCTGCGCAAGCGCCACCCGCACGCGACTGCCTTCGAGCTGAGCCAGCGATTGGAGCGGGACTTCCTCAACGGTGTGAGCGGCGGCGGGGCCGCCATTGGCGCCACTGCCATCATCCCTGGTGTGGGCACCGTGGCGGCACTGTCCATTTCCGCGGCCGCCACGGTGGTGTTCCTGGAAGCGACGGCACTGTACGCCCAGTCCATCGCAGAACTGCACGGCGTCCGGCTGCAGGACCCCGAAAGCGCGCAACTGACAGTCATGGCGATCATTTTGGGTGAGGAGGGCCAGGCCATGTTGGCTGGCTTGACAGGACACGCGCTGGGGACAGGGAAGACTCCCATGCAGGCGTGGGGCAAGACCGTCAGCAAGAGCCTCCCGCTGACCACCGTCAAGGGGCTGCTGGCCCCCATGCAAAAAATGTTTCTGAAGAAGATGGCCGTCAAGGGCAGCGCCTCGGTGGTGGGCAAGGCGCTGCCGTTTGGCATCGGCGCAGCCGTGGGCGGCGTAGGCAACTACATGATGGGCAAGGCAGTCATCACATCGGCCAACCGGGCTTTTGGCCCCGCACCCATGATGATTCCGCAGGAGCTGCAGGCCGAGCTGGAAGCAACAGCCAAGCCCCCGAAAGCTGTGAAGCAGGCCAAAGCTGTGAAGCCGCCCAAGGCCGTGAAGGGGCCCAAGCCTCCGCGCGGCCGCAGGCGGGACGAATCCAAAAAGCAGCCCTAAGCATCAGCCCTGAACGCTGGTCCCACAACAGCAGCCCTGCACGTTACCGTGCGGGGCTGCTGTTTTCCCTGCCCTGGGCTCTGGGGAGGGATATCAGCTGAAGGTGCTGTTGAAGGTCTTGGATTAGAGGGTCAGGCACTCTGTATAGGTATGAGTGTTGAAACGGCTGGAGCCTGCCGATGGGCCGGAGCATGTTACTTGAGCGCTGGCGTGCGGCCAGCATGGACCGCGGCTGAAAAGTGGCCCGCGACTGGTTGATTCCGGAAATTCGTGACGTCGCCGGCGCCGTTGAGGCCCCGCCGACACTGTCGCGGCTGGCCGGGGCCCTGGGCAGTGCCCGCTCGGCCCAAGGCGTTGGCTTGGCCGAAACCATGATGGATTTCCGGGTGTTCCTTGACGTTGCCTCCCTTGTCCCCGACACGGAGGCCCTGCAGGAGTTGGCGGTGTCGTGGGTGCAGGAGGGTGTTTTCTGCCAACCGTTTTCCTGTACCGATGTGGTGACGGGGCTGTCAACGCCGGAGCATTTTTTGCGCGGGCTTCACGATGCGGCACACGGGGGTGGGACTGCCTCACGATCGGTTCTGGCCAGTCTTGAACTTCAGCCATGCCGGGGCGGACGCTGGCGTATCTGCCCAAGCGCGCGGAGATCCTCATCCTGGTGGACGATCCCGGCACGGATCTGGCCATGGTCCAGGAGGTCCAACAAAAGATGGACAAACTGCGTGCCGGGGTCTTGAGCCCCACCACGCCCACGCTGCGCCCACTGCCCGCGTCCGAACGCGAATTCATGCAGCTTGGCTTAAAAATTCGGCAGAGCGTGGACAACTCCCCGGGCTGAAACTGCCAGGGCTGGCATTATCCGAACACGAGTGTCGCGACCGTGAAGATCACCACGCCGGCGAGCGAACCAACCACCGTGCCGTTGATGCGAATAAACTGCAGATCCTTGCCCACCTGAAGCTCGATCTTCTGGCTTGTTTCTTCGGCATCCCAGTGTTCGACCGTTTCGGTGATCAAGGACGTGATCTCGTGCTTGTACGTGCCCACGAGGTAGGCGGCGGCATCTGAAATCCACTTGTTGGCTTTGGCTGCCAGCTCGGTGTCCTCAACAAGGCGGGTGCCGAACTCCTGCACGGCTGCCGTGAATTTCAGCCGCAGCTCGGAGTTGGGATCCTCAGCGGCCTCCGTGAGTGCCGACTTGATGGTTTCCCAGGTGCGCCCCGCCAATTCGCGGACCTCCGGATCGCCCAGGACCTGCGCCTTGATGGCTTCGGCCTTCGCGATCATGGCCGGATCATGCTGGAGTTCCTGCGCGAGGTCCTTCAGGTAGCTGTCCAGCTGGAGGCGGACCTCGTGGTGTGGGTCATCCTGCACCGCGCGGGCAAACTTGTAAATCTCGTTGTAGATCTTGTCGCCCACCAGGCCGTCAACGAATTGCGGCACCCAGCTGGGGGACCGGTCCGAGACCAAGCCGCTGATGGTTGTGTGGTTGGCGCGGATCCAGGTTGTCGAGCGGTCAACCAGCAGATCCACCAGGGCGTGATGGTGTCCCTCGGCGAAGATCCGCTCGGCGAGTTTTCCGATGGGCGGACCCCACGGCGGCTCCAGCACATGCTTGCGGACCATTGACTCGATGACGTCCTTGACGTCGTCGTCCTTGAGGACAGCCATCGCACCCCGCAAGGCGGCGGCACCCTCGGTTGCGACGCGTTCAGCGCTTGCCGGCTTGGCCAGCCAAGTTCCGACTTTTTGCGCAATTTTCGTGGTGGCCAGCTTCTGGGCGACAACCGTTTCGGAGAGGAAATTGGTTTCCACAAACTCCGCCAGGGACGCGCCGATCTCATCCTTGCGGTTGGGGATGATGGCCGTGTGCGGAATCTTGATCCCCATGGGGTGCTTGAACAGGGCCGTGACGGCAAACCAGTCGGCGAGGGCACCGACCATGCCACCCTCGGCAGCCGCCCGGACATAGGACAGCCAGGGGAATTGGTGTTCGAGGGCAAAGGCGAAGCAGAAAACGACGGCCATGAACAGCAGCAGCCCCAGCGCAATGTTCTTCATGCGCCGCAGGGCCGCGGCCTTTTCACTGTCGGGGTGCGGTACTGGTGGGGTGCCGCTCGGGCCAAGCTGTTGTGTCTGCGCCATGAAGTAAGCGTAGCGTGGTGCCATGACCGTTCAGATCTACGCCCACCGCGGGTCAAGCGAGGCGTTTGCCGAACACACCCGCGCCGCTTATTTGCAGGCACTTGCCGACGGCGCCGACGGCGTCGAGTGCGACCTCCACCTCACGGCGGATGGTGAACTTGTGCTCCTGCACGACGACGACGTGGACAGGACCTCCAACGGCACCGGGGCGGTGAAGGAGCTGACGCTTGCCGAACTGCGCCGACTGGATTTCAGTTCCTGGCACGGTTCGGCGATCCCGAGCGGCTACGGCACCACCGCCACACAATTGCTGACGCTTCCGGAATTGCTGGAGATTCTTGACACGGCGGGCAGGCCAGTCGGCTTGGCCATTGAATTCAAATATGGCGCCGTTTTCAACGAGGCGCTGATTGAGGCCACACTTAAAACGCTGCGCAGCCATGGCTGGTCCGCGGAGAACCCCACCGCCGGCAACGCCCTGGTGTCCTTCATGAGCTTCCACCCCGACGCGGTGAAATATTTGGCGGAGCGGGTGCCTGCCGACCAGCTCTGCCAGCTTTTGGAGGACGTTGACGTTGAGGGCGTGCGGGAGACACTGGAAGTGGGCCCGATTGCCGGCTACACGGTTGCGTTCCTGATGCGCCGCGCCATGGCTGAGGGTGAGCAGCTGCTGGACGACGGCGTGGCCGGACTCGCCGGTCCCGGCGTCGAGTATCTTCGGGCGAACCCTGAAAAGGTCGCGACATGGGTTGGCAGCGGCCGGGCCCTGCGAGTTTGGACCGTGGACACGGCAGCTGAACTGCAGACGTGCCTGGCCGCCGGGGTGGCGCAGGTAACGACCAACAAGCCCCGGGAGATCCAATCATTCCTTGCCGCTGAGCGGGCCGTGTAGCGGCTCGTGGCACCATGTGGTTGCATTGAACCATGGCATCGCGAATTGAAGATTATGCACTCCTTTCAGATCTGCACACAGGCGCCCTGATCGGCCGGGATGGAAGCATCGACTGGCTGTGTTTTCCGCGCTTTGATTCACCCGCGGTTTTCACCGCCTTGCTGGGCACGGCGGACCATGGACGTTGGTTGATGGCCCCCACGCACGCGGAGGCGGCTGTTTCGCACCGTTCATATCGTGGCAGTTCCTTTGTGCTCGAGACGCTGTGGGAAACGCCCGAGGGATCCGCGCGCATCACCGACTTCATGCCCGTGGGAGACCGCCGGGCCTCCATTGTGCGCCGCATTGAGGGGCTGGGCGGCAGCATTGAATTTGGCCAGGTGATCACGGTCCGCCCGGGGTACGGCAAGGTGCTGCCGTGGGTTCGGCGGGTGACGGAGACCGACGGCACCGAGGCCATCGTTGCCGTTGCCGGACCGGACGCACTGGTGCTGCGCGGGGACAAGCTGCCCCACGCCGTCGGACGTCAGCACAGCGGCTCCTTTACCGTCCGGGCCGGGGAGCGGGTGGAACAGGAACTGACCTGGTATCCCTCGCACCGGCCGGTTCCCACCGCCATCGACATTGAACTGGCGTTGGAGCAAACGTGCGCCTACTGGGAAGCCTGGGCCGCGCGGTACAACCAGGACGGCAAGTATGCGGACCTGGTGGAGCGTTCCTTGCTGGTGCTGCGGGCGCTGACGCATGAAGACACCGGCGGCATTGTGGCCGCCCCGACCACGTCCCTGCCGGAGGATTTTGGTGGCGCACGGAACTGGGATTACAGGTTCTGCTGGTTGCGGGACGCGGCCCTGACACTTGAGGCAATGCTCACCCACGGGTATGCCGATGAAGCCTTGAAATGGCGCGACTGGCTGTTGCGGGCGGTGGCCGGGGATCCCGAGGACCTGCAGATCATGTACGGGCTGTCAGGTGAGCGGGACCTGGCCGAGGCCGAGCTGACCCACCTGCCCGGCTACGAGGGGGCACTGCCGGTGCGCATCGGCAATGGGGCGGTGGGCCAATACCAGGCCGACGTCGTGGGTGAAGTTTTGGTGGCACTTGAGAAGCTGCGGCTTGCAGGCGGCCATGAAGACCACTTCTCCTGGCCGCTGCAACAGGCCATGCTCGGGTTCATTGAAAAGCATTTGGCGGCGAAGGACCACGGCATCTGGGAAATGCGCGGGGACCTGCTGCACTTCACCCATTCCCGCGTCATGATGTGGGCGGCCTTCGACTGTGCCGTCCGGGCGGTGCGCAACCACGGATTGGCCGGACCGGTGGAACGGTGGGAAGAAATCCGGGAACAGCTGCACGCTGAAATCATGGAACATGGCTTCAACAAGGAACTGAACACTTTCACGCAGACGTATGGTGGGACGGCCACCGATGCTTCGCTGCTTGTCATCCCGCAGGTGGGGTTTGTGCCGTACGGTTCCCCCGAAATGTTGGGCACGGTGGCCGCGTTGGAAAAGGAACTGGTCGATGAGCACGGGCTGATTCTGCGCTACCAGACGGCGACCGGCCTGGACGGGCTGGCTCCGGGGGAGCACCCTTTCCTTGCCTGCTCGTTCTGGCTCGTGGAACAGTATGCACACACGGGTCGGCGGGCCGACGCTTTCGCCCTCATGGACACCTTGGTGGGGCTTGCCAACGACGTCGGATTGCTCAGCGAGGAGTACGACATGGTTCAGGGCAGGATGGCGGGAAACTTCCCGCAGGCCTTCTCCCATCTGGCCCTGGTCCGTGCCGCCGACGCACTGCACGGGACCGAAAACCTCAGCCTGTCCGACGAGCCCATCGACACCAACACCATGCCCATCGCCATTCTCCAGAGCTGACAGGTGCTCCTGCCCCGGGAATTTCTGGCGTGGAGGCCTGCCGGGAAATCGC
Source organism: Specibacter sp. AOP5-B1-6 (assembly GCF_052376555.1). Lineage (NCBI taxonomy): Bacteria > Bacillati > Actinomycetota > Actinomycetes > Micrococcales > Micrococcaceae > Specibacter > Specibacter sp. AOP5-B1-6. The sequence continues at coordinate 16,977 of NZ_JBQSVT010000010.1, read as the reverse complement.
ATGAAAACACGGGGAAATGAAACTTAAGGATTCACCGGCCGCCAAAATTGGCGCCTCGATCGCCATCGCCACCGGCCTGTACGGGGTGTCCTTTGGTGCGCTCTCAGTGGCGTCGGGCCTGACGTTTTGGCAGACGATGGTGCTGAGCCTGCTGCTGTTCAGCGGAGGTTCGCAATTTGCGTTCATCGGAGTGGTTGCCGCCGGCGGCACCGGTGTGGCTGCCATGAGTGCCTCAGCGCTGTTGGGCATCCGCAACGGCGTTTACGGCATGCAGTTGAACGCGCTGCTGCGCCCCACGGGCTGGCGTCGTTTTGCTGCCGCCCACGTCACCATTGACGAATCGACGGCAACGGCCACCGGCCAAACGGATCCGGACGAACAAAAGCGCGGGTTCTGGGTGGCCGGCGTTGGGATCTTCGTGCTGTGGAACATCATGACTGCCGTCGGGGCCGTGCTTGGCGACGCCTTGGGCGATCCCAAGCAGTGGGGGCTCGACGGGGCCGCGGTGGCGGCATTCCTGGGGTTGCTTTGGCCGCGGATCAAGGCCTTCCAGCCCGCGGCGATCGCCGTGGTCTGCGCCGTGGTGACCCTGCTGGCGGTGCCGTTGGTGCCGCCGGGGGTGCCCATCCTGGTCGCGGCGCTGGTGGCGGGGCTGATCGGCTGGTTCCGGCGCGGCGGGACCCCCGACCATGCGCCCGGCCATGTGGATGACGGCATGGAACCCGACATTGATCCTTACCGGAACGACGCCGCCGGTGCTGAGGCTGCCAGGTCTGACGCGGCCGGTATTGAGGGGGAGAACGCATGAGCATGTGGGTTTGGCTGCTGGTGGCTGCCGTGATTGGGTACGCAACAAAACTGCTGGGCTACCTGGTGCCCGCGAAGGTCTTGGCGAATCCGCGGATGTCGCGGGTGGCTGGGACCCTGACCATCGGGCTTCTGGCGTCGCTGACCATTGTCAATGCGGCGGCAAGCGGCACATCCGTGGTGCTGGATGCGCGCATTGGCGCCTTGGTGGCGGCCGCGATTGCGCTCTGGTTCAAGGCACCTTTTTTGGTGGTGGTCCTTGCCGGCGCCGCGGCCGCCGCCGGATTACGGCTGCTGGGCTGGCCCTGAGCCGTACTGTGCGTTGGGATCCTGCTGGCCGTACTGTGGCTGCTGACCTTGTTGCGGCTGGCCGTACTGTGCGTTCGGGTCCTGCTGGCCGTACTGGGGCTGATTGTATTGGGTCTGCCCGGCGGGAGGTGCAGGCGGCTGGCCGTAGCTTTGCGGCTGCTGACCTTGGAACTGTTGGCCGTACTGTGCGTTGGGGTCCTGCCCGTACTGCTGCTGTCCGTATGCCTGCTGTCCGTATTGCTGCTGGGCATATGGCTGGCCGTACTGCTGGGCGTACATCTTCTGCTCGGGAGAGACGTAGGCCGGGCCCAGGTACTTGGCCTGGCCGTAGGAGAGCATTGCAGCAAACACGATGGGGACGAATATCAGGCCAACCGTGTAGGCAGTGTCCTTGCCGAACGACTTGGCAAGGTCATTGATGGTGATGATCGTCCAATAGATTCCGGCATAAGGAATGAATTGAAGCCAAAAGCTTGACTCGGGCCGGCCCGCAATCTTCACCATGATCCAGGTGTTGTAGAAAGGCACAAAAGCGGCCCATTTCGGGTGGCCTGCCTTGCCAAAAAGACCCGCCCAGGCGAAGCCGCTGGCCAGCCAGATAACCACGAATATGAGGGCATAGATGCCCATGATGACGGCAAACAAACCCATGGTGGCGGAAGGGTCCATGGTGCTGTCGCCGTAGGAGGGGTCCCCATAGTAATTGTCGTCGTAGCTGTTAAGGGGAAGCCCCAAAGGGCGGGGCAGGGCAATAAGGGAAGAAAGCATGGGTCAACGTTATCTGCACCCATGGGCATAACCCAATGGGGTGAACTGCCCATAATGGAAGAAGCACCGCGGCTGGGCCTGAACCCAGTCAAGAATCAGCCAACAATCAGTCAGCATAATAAGAGGAGACCATCATGATCGTGGCATTTTCAGTGGCACCCAGCGGAACACCCACGGACGCACCCGCCGGAACAGGCGACGACGCTTCCGTCCACACAGCCGTCGCCGCAGCGGTAAAGGTTGTCCGCGAGTCGGGGCTGCCCAACAACACAAGTTCCATGTTCACCGAAATTGAGGGCGAATGGGATGAGGTCATGGACGTCGTGAAGCGCGCCACGGAGGCTGTGGCCCGCTATGGTTCCCGGGTCTCGCTGGTTCTGAAGGCCGACATTCGACCCGGCCACACCGGTGAACTCAGTGGCAAGGTGGCCAGGCTGGAAGGTGCGCTCGACACGCTTGGTGACTGACCGGCGTCGAACGTGTCCGATGCGCTGAAGGCCGGCTGCGTGGCCCGGGCCCGGGATCTTCAAAGGTGGTCATCGGCAGCCTGGCTGGACTGGGCCGCCGACGGGGAATGGACCGAACCGGCCGGAGCACGGCCGCTGGTGCTGGTCGCCATGTCCTCGACCTTCCAAAATCAGGTGGAGTGCCTGCAACGGATCACTGACGCGCTCGGAACCCTTCCCGTGCGGGGCATAGTCACCACGGGCCCGGCGGTACGGGTGGATCAGCTCCGTGTTCCGGCCAATGTTTCGGTGCTGGCCTCCGCACCGCACAGCGAGATCATGCGGCACGCCGACCTTGTCATCACCCACGGCGGCCACGGCACCGTGGTCAAGGCACTTGCTGCCGGGTTGCCGCTGGTCCTTCTCCACCATGGACGCGACCAGGCGGACAACGCCGTTCGGGTGACGTCCCGCGGAGCCGGAATCACAGTGTCGCGTCGTGCGGCCGCCCCAAAAATTGCCCGGGCTGTCGCCACCGTTCTGGACTCACCGGCTTACACGATGGCCGCGCAGGAGCTGGGTCTGGCGGTCGCGCATGACGCGGCCACCAGCACCGCCCTGCTTCTGGACGCGCTGGAAGATTAAACACTGCCGAATTCAGCCCTGTCGGAGCCGGCGAAACCGTCCTACGCTGGGCTCATGGTTGAGCATCAGCGCAGGCCCGGTTGGGCGGAGGTTGAGGATTTCTTGTCCGCCACGCTCGTGCAGGGCGGGACGGAAATGGCTGCCGTGATCGAGAGCATCGACGCCGCCGGCATGCCGCGGATCGAGGTGGCACCCACTGCGGGGAAGCTGCTCATGCTGCTGGTGCGGATCCAGGGCGCACGGCGGGTGCTGGAAATCGGCACCCTGGCCGGTTTCAGCACCATCTGGCTGGCCCGCGGAATGCCCGACGGCGGCCACGTCACCACCTGCGAATACCTGCCCGAACACGCGGCCGTGGCCAGGCGCAATCTCGATGTGGCAGGCGTTGGATCCATGGTCGACATTCGTGTGGGGGCGGCACTGGACACACTGCCCACGCTGCTTGGCGGAGAACCGTACGACTTTGTCTTCATCGACGCCGACAAGTCGAACAACGTGAACTACCTGAAATGGGCGCTGAAACTTACCCGGCCCGGCAGTGTGATCGTCATGGACAACGTGATTTGGGAAGGCACCATCCTGGACCCGGATGCCGACCCCGACGCCGGCGCCATCCGGGCCGCGCTGGAATTCATGGGCGCCAGCCCGTTGTTGGACGCAACCGCAATCCAGACCGCCGGGTCGAAGGGCTGGGACGGGTTCGCGATCGCCGTCGTGCGGCAGGGCTCGGCTACTCTGGGGGAGTGACTATTCTTCTGCGCCCCGCCACCGCCGACGACGCCGAGGACGTGATGCGCCTGCACCTGCACTGCCACGAGGAAGCGTACGGCCGGCACCTGCCACCGGAATTTTTCGCCATGCGCAGGGAGACACTGCCCGGACGGGTGGAGACCCTTCGCAAGGGAATCGCCGCCGGGCATATTCCCATGTTGGCATGCGACGACGAAGGCTTGGTCGGGGTGGCCGCCGCCGGTCCTGCGCGTGACGCCGATGCGCCCGCACCGGTCGAACTGGGGCTGATTTACACCCTCGCACGGGTTCACGGCAGCGGCGCCGGGCAGCTGCTCCTCGACGCTGTGATCGGCAAACAGGCCGCCTGCCTGTGGGTCCTTGAAGACAACCCCCGGGCGCATGCCTTTTATGCAAGGAATGGTTTTGTCCTGGACGGTGTGCGCAAGCTGATGCCGGCGCAGTGGAGCAGCTTGCCCGAGGTTCGGATGGTCCGCACGGGTGTGGGTGCCTGATGGGCCGCAAGCGACCAGCAAAGAATGTGGTTCTTGAACCGGAGGCATCCGGCAAGGGACCTGTGGCGGGAACCTTCCAAACTGACACCGGCATGGCTGAGCTGATTCCCGACGGCGACAACCCCAACGGCTGGCTGCTCATGCTCAACGGCGTCCAAAGTTCCCATGTGGACCTGGCGGATCCGCTGCGTCTTGAGTTTGAATACATGCGCTGGATCGTGGCGCTTGTGGAAGATCGCTGGCCCTCCACCGAGAAGCTGCGCACCTTGAGTCTCGGTGGGGCCGCTTGTTCCATGCCCCGTTACCTGGTGGCGGCCTATCCAAACTCCCGCAATGTGGTGGTGGAGATTGACGGCAAGCTGGCCAACCATGTCCGTGACTGGTTTGACCTGCCACGCGCACCCCTGCTGAAAATCCGGGTCGGGGAGGCCCGTCAGGTCACCGAATCACTGACCGAGGCCAGCCGCGACTTGATCATCCGGGACGTCTTCGCCGGGGCCAAGACACCGCACGCGCTGACCACTGCCGAGTTCACCGCGGCAGCACGGAAGGTGCTCGCGCCCGGCGGTGCCTATGTTGTGAACTGCGGTGACTCCCCGTCCCTGTCCACGGCGCGCCGGGAATCTGCCACGATCGCCGCGGCCTTCAAACACACGGCCATCATCGCCGATCCGCCCATGCTCAAGGGCCGCCGCTCGGGCAACATCATCATCGCCGGAAGTGATGCACCCCTGGGGGACGGTGCCGGCCTGCCGCGGAAACTGCTCGGCGGCGCCATGCCGGCACAGCTCTGGGACGACGCCAGGGTCCGCGACTTCGGGCGCAGCGCCGTGGTGCTGACCGACGCCTAGCCGCGCGGGTCGCCTAGTCGCGCCGACGTCGGGTGAGTCCGGCGGCAGGCGGGCCGGCAATCAGGGGCGGGTGGCCGACGTCGTACTTTGGGCAGCTGCCGCAGCGCTTGATTCATCCACCAGCACGGCGCGGTCCAGGCCCTTGCCGCGGACCCACAGCTTGAACGCAACGGCCAGCAGCACCAGCCAAATGCCGCCGACATACAGGGCAACCCGGGTGTCGGGGTAGATGCCCAGCAGCACGATCACACCCAGCATGAACGCGCCGGTCAGGATCGAGGCGAGGGGCCAGAGGGGAACGGGGAAGTCTGACGGGGCCAGCTGTTTGCGGGCGATCTGCCGCTTCATGGCCACGTGGGAGGCCAGGATCATCAGCCACACCCACACCGTGGCAAAGGTGGCGATCGAGGCGATGAGCAGGAAGACGTCCTCGGGGATGGTGGCGTTCAGGACCACGCCCACCAGCAGCACCCCTGTCATAAGGACAACTGTCATCCACGGCACGCCCGAGCGGGAGATTTTACCGAAGACAGCGGGCGCATGGCCCTGCTGGGAGAGCCCGAACAGGACCCGGCCGGCGCCAAAGATGTCGGAGTTGACGGCGGAGAGCGCCGCGGTGATGACCACGGCATTGAGGATGTGTGCGGCGAGGGGGATGCCCAGGGAATCGAAAATTTGCACGAACGGGCTGGTCTCGCCGGTGATTTCCTGCCACGGGATCAAGGCCATGAGCACGCCGATTGTCAGTACGTAAAACAACAGGATGCGCAGGGGGACGGTATTTACCGCCGCGGGGATCGACTTGCCCGGGTTCGCTGCCTCGCCGGCCGTTACACCGATGGTTTCAATGCCGCCAAAGGCAAACATGACGACGGCGAACGCGGCCAAAAGCCCCACCCAGCCGTTGGGCATGAAGCCGCCATGGTCCACCAGGTTCCCGAGTCCCGGGACGGCTTCGCCGCCTTCCATGTGGAAGCCAAAGACGATGATGGCCGCGCCGCCGGCGATCATGGCGATGATGGCCGAGACCTTGACCAGGGAGAACCAAAACTCCAGTTCGCCAAACACCTTCACGCTGAGCAGGTTGATGGCGGCCAGGAAAAAGATGATGGCCAGCACCCAGATCCACCGCGGGACGTCCTGGAACCAGAAGCCCATGTAAATGCTGAAGGCCGTGACGTCGGCAATGGCAACAATGGCCATTTCAAAGACATAGGTCCAGCCCGTGATGAAGCCCGCCAGGGGGCCGAGGTAGCGGCTGGCGTATTGGCCAAACGAGCCCGAAACGGGGTGGCGGACGGCGAGTTCGCCCAAGGCCCGCATCACCATGAACACTGCAGCGCCGGCAATGATGTATGCCAGCAAAACTGCCGGCCCGGCCTTTTGGATGGCACTGGAAGAGCCATAGAACAAGCCGGTGCCGATGGCTGAACCCAACGCCATGAAGCGGATGTGGCGGGCGTTCAAGCCACGGGTCAGGACAGGTCCCTTGGAGTTCATGCGTGAGCTTTCTAACACTGCGTGCCGGGTGGACTGCGCCACATGTGGCGCACATTGGGTGGCGGGGATCACTCTTATGGGTGTCTTTTGGCCATTTTCGCGGTGCTGCACCCGCAGAATCCGGTATTTCAGACGGCAATATTCTATAGTGTGGGCACGGTGATTGCGATGCCGGAACTATCCTGAGGTGCCATGACAATTCCTGAACGGACTCACTCCGATGCTGCGCCCGCTGGTGCTGCGCCCGCTGGTGCTGCGCGGCGGGCTGCAAAAGCGCCGTCCAAGGTGCCGGCGGCGGAAAACACCCTGCGCATTTTGAAATTGCTGTCGTCCAAGCGGGGGCCGCTGGCGGCGTCGACCATTGCCACAACCCTGGAACTTCCGCGTTCCAGTGTTTACCACCTGCTCGGCGTCATGGAGCAAAGCGGCTTTGTCATGCACCTCCACGAAGAACAGCGGTACGGACTTGGTGTTGCCGCCTTTGAGCTCAGCAGCGCCTACTCACGGCAGGAGCCGTTGTCCCGCCTGGGCCGGCCGTTGCTGGCCACGCTGGTGGACAAGGTGGGTGAAAGCGCCCATTTGGCCGTCATGCACGGCCGCGACGTCCTCTACATCGTCGAAGAGCGGGCCAAGAACCGACCCTCCCTGGTGACCGACGTCGGGGTGCGGCTGCCCAGCCACCTCACAGCCAGCGGCCGTGCGATCCTGGCCGCCCTGCCAAAATCCCAGGTCAGGGCCCTGTACCCGAACGCTGCGGCGTTCAGTTCGCGCACTGAAGTGCCCGACCCCATCGGCAAATACTCAACGCTGTCCGCGCACCTCGACCAGGTGCGGATCCGCGGCTACTCCACCGAGCATGGTGAGGTCACCGACGGTTTTGGTTCCGTTGCCGCGGCCGTCACCGACCACCTCGGCTGGCCCGTTGCTGCCGTGGCCGTCACGTTCTTGGAAGAAAAGGTGCCGGTTGAGACGTGGCCGGACCTGGCCCGGCGCGTGGAGAAAGTCGCCCAGGACCTGTCTGTGCGGATTTACGGCCGCCGCGAAGGATAATTCCGGCCCTTTCCTCCGGCCGCGATAGCGGCCCGGGGAGCGGCAGCGGCTCCGGGGTAGTTGTTACCATGCGACGCCGGTCTACCGGGCGCGTTTGGCAACCACTACCCCTACGCTTGCTGGATGTGTCGGGGTCATGTCAGCCGGTCTTTTTTGATGGCAAGCCGGCTTCATGGAGAATTCGCACGAGCCTGCGGCTGTCCTTCAGGTCATCCCAAACCCACCGCACCACGTTGTAGCCTTTGGCGCGCAGCCTGTCCTCACGATTCTTCTCTTCCACCACGACTTGGGAGGGTGTCTTTCCCCTCAGGTATCTCTGGGCTGAATACTTTTCGAAGCCGTCGAACTCGCCGAGTGTCTTGTATTCCTCCCAATCAAAGTCTGGCAGGCCGATGAATCCCCGGCTGTCGGAGAATCGAACCTGCAGTGCGGGAGATGGGAATCCGTGTTCAATCATGATGGCCCGGCTGAAGGATTCGCCTGGCGACCCGGAAAGTGGGTCGGCGACGCTGAGCACACGCTCAACACGGTGGCGCTGGGTCCTGTAGGGAAGCACGCTGCTGGCTGCAACTACGTCGTCGGCAGTGAAGAAGCGCTGCTGGTCCATGGGGTAGTCACCGAGCAATTTTTGCTGCAGGAGCTTATCCATGGACGGCAAGGCTCCGGTGAGAGGCAGGCGAACGGCAAGGTCCCGGGCGGTTTGGGGCGGCGGCGTCAGCAGCATGCCGAACATCTGCCAGGGCGGAGGGTCCCCTTCAAGGCCACTGATACGCCGGACGCCGCGGTTGCTTTGGCCGCCGTTCTTGCCGGGCGGGACAACTGTCTGTACATCCTCGGGGACACCGATGACGGGCAGGCCCATGATCTGGGCCGCGGATTCACGGGCAAAGACGGGAGGGGTTTCGGCGGATTCGTGGACAGCCTGAATGTGGACTCGATATTTTTCCCAGGGTTTGAGTGCTTCCCAAACCTCTGTGGGAAGGTAAAGGCCCCGACGAACCCGCTTCAATTTTCCGGACTCAGCTTGCCGGGCAAGCCGTCGGGCTGAGTCCTCGTCGGCGAATTTACTTGCCGGCGTAATAAAAGGTGGAACTTGAAAGCTGCTCATCGTCTCATCGTGGGACGAAGGGCTCTTGAGTGACAGGCCCAACGGACGGAATGTGGATAGCGGGGGGACGTGCATGGGCTGTGGAGGAACCAACGGGATCAATCCGGGAGCCACCCGCCGATTCGGGGGTAGTTGTTACCAAATGCGCACGGTCTACCGGCCGCTTTTGGCAACAACTACCCCCGACCTTGCTGGGAGTGTCCACGACGGGGTCGCAGGGCAACAACTACCCCCGTCCGCCGGTGCGGGTGTTGGCTGGCAATGCCCCACATGTGTAGTTGCGTCGAGGGCTGGAGGAAATGGAGCCCAAGCGGAGCGTGTCTGGAATCCCGGACAGCATGCCGTGGATGGTGCTGAATTCGGTGCGGTTAAGCGGAATAGTGGGAGGCAAGAGCACCGCAACACAAAGGATTCCACCATGACCGCCACCGTACTGTCCCAAGAAGTCACCCTTTCCTCCTCAGGCGTCACGCCCGAGGATGTCATCGCCGTCGCCCGCCACGATGCCAAGGTGGTGATCAGCGCGGAGGCGCTGGCCGGCGTCGAACGGGTCAGGGAACACATCGAGAAACTGGCGCACTCCGAAACACCTGCCTACGGCATCTCCACCGGGTTCGGCGCGCTGGCCAACCGGCACATCCCGGCCGACATGCGCACCCAGCTGCAAAAATCGCTCATCCGCAGCCACTCCGCCGGCATGGGTCCGGCCGTGGAGCGAGAGGTGGTGCGTGCCCTGATGTTCCTGCGCGCCAAGACGCTGGCCAGCGGCCGGACCGGCGTGCGCCCCGTGGTTGTGCAGACCATGGTGGACGTGCTCAACGCCGGCATCACACCCGTGGTCCGTGAATTCGGCTCGCTGGGCTGCTCCGGCGACCTCGCACCGCTCTCCCACTGCGCGCTGGTGCTCATGGGCGAGGGCGAAGCTGCCGGCCCCGACGGCGTTGTAAAACCCGTCCCCGAACTGCTCGCCGCCGCCGGCATCACACCCATCGAACTCGCCGAAAAGGAGGGTTTGGCGCTGGTCAACGGCACCGACGGGATGCTCGGCATGCTCCTGATGGCCATCGCCGACCTGAAAATGCTGCTTACGACGGCGGACATCACCGCCGCGCTCAGCGTCGAGGGCCTTCTGGGCACCGACCAGGTGTTCGTGCCCGAACTGCACATGGAACTGCGCCCGCATCCCGGCCAGGCCGCCAGTGCCGACAACATGCTGCGCGTGCTGGCCAATTCGCCCATCGTGGCCTCGCACCGGGTGGGCGATTCCCGCGTCCAGGACGCCTATTCGCTGCGCTGCGCCCCCCAGGTTGCCGGCGCTGCCCGCGACACCGTTGACCACGCGCTCATGGTTGCCACCCGCGAGCTTGCCGCCGCGATCGACAATCCCGTGGTGCTGCCTGATGGCCGGGTCTCCTCCAACGGCAACTTCCACGGCGCCCCGGTGGCCTATGTGCTGGACTTCCTCGCGATCGTTTCCGCGGACGTTGCCTCCATCGCCGAGCGCCGCACCGACCGCATGCTCGACCCCGCCCGCTCGCACGGCCTGCCCGCCTTCCTGGCCGGCGATCCCGGCGTGGACTCGGGCCTGATGATCGCCCAGTACACGCAGGCCGGCCTCGTCTCAGACTCCAAGCGCCTGGCCGTTCCCGCCTCCGTTGACTCCATCCCCAGCTCCGCCATGCAGGAGGACCACGTGTCCATGGGCTGGCACGCCGCCCGCAAGTTGCGCCGATCCGTGGAAAATCTGCGCCGCGTCCTCGCCATCGAATTGGTCACCGCAACCCGTGCCATTGACATGCGCACTGCCATGTCCGACGGCGAACTGGTCCCCGGCCCGGCTGGCGCGGCTGTGCTCGAGGTGCTTCGGGCGACAGTGCAGGGGCCGGGCTCGGACAGGTTCCTCTCGCCCGAGCTGGAGGAAGCCGACCGCCTCGTGGGCTCCGGCGCCATCCGTGCCGCAGCCGAGCAGGCAACAGGTCCGCTGAACTAGTCCCCACGCCCTCCCACCGCTCGTACCTCGCGGCGGGGCCCTCGGGCGTGTGGGCCCATTACGGTGGGGCCCCTCGCAGGCGTAGGCCCCGCCGCGGGTCAGGCTGCCGCGAGGACGGCGTCGAGCAGCCCGGGGAACCGCACGCTCAAGTCCGTGGTGCGGAGGCTGTTGAGAATCTTCGTCCCCTGATATTGCTGGGAGATCACGCCGGCCTCGCGCAACACCCGGAAGTGGTGGGTGGAGGTGGACTTGCTCACCGGCAGCTCGAATTCGATGCACGCCTGGTCGTCGTGGCCGCCGGCCAGCTGCGCCACGATCGTGCGTCGAACCGGGTCGGCCAGGGCGGACAGGATGGTGTCCAGATTCATCTGCCCGGGCGTGGGATGCTCAAGGCTGCGTGCAGGACCCATGGTGTGTTGCGCTCCTTTGCGAGGCGTTTGCTTGTACGAGTTTCATCATACTACGATGGGCCACGTACTAAGAAGATGACGCGCCAACTTTTGGGAGATCCCCCGCATGACTGAGCTGTTCGAGCCACTGACCGTCCGTGGCACCACCATCCCGAATCGCGTCTGGATGTCACCGATGTGCACCTATTCGGCAGTCTCCGATGGTTCGGATGTGGCAGCGCCCAACGATTTCCATCTGGCTCACTACGCTGCCCGCGCCGCTGGCGGCGTTGGACTTGCCATGGTGGAGGCCACCGGCGTGCTGCCCGAAGGGCGCATCTCGCCCTACGATCTGGGAGTCTGGGCCGATTCCCAGATCCCCGCCCACCGGCGGCTGGCCAACGCCATCGCGAATGCCGGGGCGGTACCCGGAATCCAGCTGGCCCACGCCGGGCGCAAGGCTTCGATGGAGCGCCCGTGGCTTGGCGGCGGCCCCGTTGCCGCGGATGCGGGCGGCTGGCCCGTCGTCGGACCCAGTGCGATTGCCTTTCCGGGGTATCCGGAACCTGCCGCCATGACCGTGGCGGACATCGAGGGCGTGGTTGCGGCCTGGGCGAACGCGGCCCGGCGCGCGCAGGAAGCTGGCTACGAAGTGGTGGAAATCCACGCCGCCCATGGCTACCTGCTGCATTCCTTCCTGTCGCCACTGAGCAACAACCGCACAGACAACTATGGTGGCAGCCTCGAAAACCGGGCCCGCATTGTCCTTGAGGTGCTCGACGCCGTGCGCAGCGTTTGGCCCGAGGACAAGCCGATGTTCCTGCGCATCTCCACCACCGACTGGGTGGCTGAGTATGTCGACGATGGCAGGGAGGCGTGGGAGCTGGAGGATTCAATCGTGCTTTCGCGCTGGGCGCGTGAGCATGGCGCGGACTTGATCGATGCCTCCTCGGGAGCCTTGGTGCCGGCCAAGATTCCGCACCGCGAGGATTACCAAACCCGGAATGCCGCACTGTTGCGGGCCGCAAGCGGAACGTTGGTGGCCGCCGTCGGACGTATTGCTGATCCCGCAGTTGCCCAGGAATTGCTGGCCAATGGCTCGGCCGACGCCGTATTCATCGGCCGGGCGCTGTTGCGTGACGCCTCGTGGGCCAACAACGCCGCGTCCGCCCTGGGGGCCAGGGGCCGCTTCATTCCGCAGTACGACTACGCGGTCTAAACTGCAGCCCAAACTGCGGGCACATCCACATCCTCACGACGGAAGGCACAAAATGCGAGTATTTCAGATTGGCGCGGCCGGCGGGGTCGGTGCACGGCTGGCCGGCATCCTGCACGCACGCGGGGACGAATCCAGCGGCATGCACCGCAACCCGGCACAGGCGGACGCGGTCCGGGCCACCGGGGCGACACCGGTGCCGGGCGACCTCATCGCGGACAGTGTGGGGGAGTTGGCGGAGAAGATGCGCGGGCATGACGCCGTGGTCTTTTCCGCCGGGGCCCACGGCACGGGCGTGGACCAGACAACGCTGATCGACGGCAAGGGCTTGGAGAAGTCCGCGGACGCTGCAGTTCTTGCAGGAATTTCCCGGTTCATCCTTGTCTCGGCCTTTCCCGAGTCGGAACGGGACGCGGGACTGGGTGCGGGCTATGAACACTACATGCGTGTCAAGAAGCAGGCCGACGTGTATTTGGCCCGCACGAATCTCGACTGGCTCATCGTCCGGCCCGGAATGCTCAGCAATGATCCCGGGGACGGATTTGTCGCCGCGGGACCGGCCATTGAGTACGGGGTGGTTCGGCGGGACAACGTGGCGGCCTTCCTTGGCGCCGCGCTTCAGGAGCCACAACTGAACCGGGCCATCGTGGAACTGACCGACGGCGACTTGCCGGTTCGGGACGCCGTGGCAGGTCTGCTCCGGCAGGGTCGAAAACACCTCTGAAACCGGGGCGGCGAAAGAACCATTGGGGAACTGTTTTTCACTGTTGCCAGACCGTGGCGGGGCGTGCATAATGTTCGAAGATAACTAAACTTCAAACATCTATTCGAATCGGATTCCCCCGTGAAACTTTTTCGGCTGGCCATCAGCCATGCGCGGCCCTATTGGGCGTGGGTTGTTGCCGTCCTGGTCCTGCAGCTCATTTCCACCCTTGCGGCCCTGTACCTGCCCAGCCTCAACGCCCAGATCATCGACCAGGGCATCGCCAAGGGTGACACCGACTTCATCTGGTCAACGGGCGTGACCATGATTGTTGTTTGCTTTGTGCAGGTCGCCGCCGCAATTGGCGGCATCTACTTTGGTGCCCGCACGGCCATGGCCATAGGACGCGACCTGCGCCGCGAGGTGTACTACCGGGTCAACGCCCTTGGTGCCCTGGACGTCAGCCGGTTCGGCACGGCGACGCTGATCACACGCAACACCAACGACGTCCAGCAGGTGCAGATGCTGGTGCTGATGGCACTGAATTTCATGGTGTCAACCCCCATCATGTGCATCGGCGGGATCGTGATGGCCCTGCGCGAAGACGTGGGGCTGTCCTGGCTGCTGTGGGTGTCGGTGCCGCTGCTGTTCATTGTGGTCGGCTTCCTTGTCGTGCGGCTGCTGCCGCTGTTCCGCGAAATGCAGGACCGCATCGACACCGTCAACGGCGTCCTGCGCGAACAAATTGTCGGCATCAGGGTCATTCGGGCGTTTGTTCGAGAGAAGTACGAAGCCGAACGCTACCGCGACGCCAACCTGAAACTGACCCGCGTTTCGGTGCGGGTGGGCAACTTGTTTGTGCTCATGTTCCCGCTGATCATGATGATCCTGCACCTGGCCACCGCCGCCGTGCTGTGGTTTGGCGGCCAGCGCGTGGATGCCGGACAAATGCAGATCGGCTCGCTGACGGCGTTCCTGCAGTACCTCCTGCAGATCCTCGTGGCCGTGATGATGGGTGTATTCATGGTCATGATGATTCCCCGCGCAGCCATCTCGGCCGAGCGCCTGGACGACGTGCTGACTGCGGAACCCAGCCTCGTCGTCCCGAAGGGCACAGCGTCACCCGAGAGCCACGCCGTCGAATTTTCAGCGGTGTCCTTTGGTTACCCCGGCGCCGAACGCCCGGTGTTGAACAACGTGAGCTTCACCGCCCGCCAGGGACAGACGACGGCGATCGTCGGCTCAACCGGTTCGGGCAAGTCCACGCTGCTGAACCTGATTCCGCGGCTTTTCGACCCGCAGGACGGCACGGTGCGCATTGGCGGTGTGGATGTCAGCGAGCTCAGCCGGCCGCAAATGGCGAAACTGGTGGGGTTGGTGCCGCAGAAACCGTACCTGTTCTCGGGAACCGTGGCCTCCAACCTGAAATTTGGCCGCCCCGAGGCCAACGACGACGAGCTGTGGGAGGCGCTGCGCGTGGCCCAGGCAAAGGATTTTGTGGGGGAGAAGCCCAAGCAGCTCGACACCCCCATCGCCCAGGGCGGCACCAACGTTTCAGGCGGGCAGCGGCAGCGGCTGTGCATCGCCCGGGCGCTGGCCTCGCGTCCGCGGATCTTCCTGTTCGACGATTCCTTCTCGGCCCTTGACGTGGCCACCGACCAGCGGCTGCGGGAATCCCTGCATGCCGCCACCACGGGTGCAACAGTGATCATCGTGGCCCAGCGCATCTCAACCATCCGGGAGGCCGACCACATCATTGTGCTGGACAACGGTGAAATCGTGGGCGCCGGCACGCATGACGACCTGCTGGAAGAAAATGACACGTACCGCGAAATTGTTGAATCGCAGCTGAGCGTTGAGGGAGTCGCCTGATGGCGCGCAAGAGCAAGTCCGCGGAGTCCCCGCAGCAGGCGCCGGAGATCGACGCCATTGAAGAGGAGCTCATCCCCGAGTACAAGCCCTCCGAGTCTGACGGGGACATGTTTGGCGGGGCGCCCGCCAAGAAAGCCGAGCATTTCTGGCCCTCGGTGAAGCGGCTCGTTGGCCTGGTGCGCCCGGAGCGTGTCATGTTCTCGGTCGTGATCGCCCTGGTGGCCGCCTCGGTGGTCCTGACAGTCATTGCGCCGAAGATCCTCGGTGCGGCCATGGACGTCATCTTCAACGGCGTGATTGGCTCGCAACTGCCCGCGGGGGTCCCGCTGGAGACGCTGGTGGAGGCGCAGCGGGCGGCCGGCAACAACCAATTTGCCGACATGCTGGCGAAGGCGGACCTTGTTCCCGGCGCCGGCATCGACTTTGTTGAACTGAGCCGGCTCATTGTCATTGTGCTGGCACTGTACATGGTTGCCTCGACGCTCATGTGGCTGCAGGGCTACCTGTTGAACGCCCTGGTCATGCGCGTGGTGTTCCGCCTGCGCGAGGACATTGAGCGCAAGCTCAACCGGCTGCCGCTGGGCTACTTCGACACCCGGCAGCGCGGGGACTTGATGTCCCGGGTGACGAACGACGTCGACAATATCCAGGCTGCCCTGCAACAGGCTTTCTCGCAACTGGTGCAATCCGCCCTGACAGTCATTGGCATTGGCGTGATGATGTTCATCGTGTCCTGGCAGCTGGCCTTGATCGCGCTCATCGCGCTCCCGCTCTCGGCCGTGATTGCCGGTGTGATCGGCACGCGCTCGCAGAAGCTCTTTGCCGCGCAGTGGAAGCACACAGGTTCCCTCAACGGCCACATCGAGGAGACGTTCTCGGGGCTGGAACTTGTCCGCGCCTACGGCCGTGACGAGGAGATGTTGGCCGAGTTTGACGAGCGCAACGAACACCTGTTCAAGGCCTCCTTTGGTGCACAGTTTGTCTCCGGCATGATCATGCCGGCCATGCAGTTCGTCTCCTACCTCTCCTACGTGCTGGTCGCCGTCGTCGGTGGCGTGCGCGTGGCAACCGGCGGGATGACCCTGGGCGACGCTACGGCGTTCATCCAGTACTCGCGCGAATTCTCCCAGCCCATTGGTGAGATGGCGGGCATTGCCAACATGATCCAGTCCGGCGTGGCATCGGCTGAGCGGACCTTTGAAATCCTCGACGCCGACGAGCAGGAAGCCGAGGAGGGCTCGGATCTGCTGCCCGAGCGGACCGACGGCCACGTGCGCTTTGAGGACGTCTCGTTCAGCTACGATCCGGAAACCCCGCTCATCAACGACGTGTCCCTGACGGTGGAACCGGGACAGACAGTGGCCATTGTCGGTCCCACCGGAGCCGGCAAGACCACGCTCGTGAACCTTGTCATGCGCTTTTACGAGGTCACCGGCGGGCGGATCCTGCTCGACGGCGTCGACACCCGTGCGCTGTCCCGCGAGCAGGTCAGGTCGCAGGTTGGCATGGTGCTCCAGGACGCCTGGTTGTTTGAGGGCACCATCCGCGAGAACATCCGCTACGGGCGCCTCGACGCCACCGACGAGGAGATCGTTGCGGCGGCCGAGGCCACCATGGTTGACAGGTTCGTCCGGCAGCTGCCCGACGGCTACGACACGGTGATCGACGCCGACGGCGGCACGGTCTCGGCCGGTGAACGGCAGCTGCTCACCATCGCCCGCGCCTTCATTGCCCAGCCGTCGCTGTTGATCCTGGACGAGGCCACGTCCTCGGTGGACACCCGCACGGAGCTGCTGGTCCAACACGCCATGGCGGCACTGCGCACGGACCGGACCTCGTTTGTGATTGCGCACAGGCTCTCCACCATTCGCGACGCCCACGCCATCCTGGTCATGGAGGACGGTGACATCGTCGAACACGGCACGCACGAGGAGCTCCTCGCCCGCCGCGGCGCCTACTACAGGCTCTACAAGACCCAATTCCAGGGTGGCCACGACCTGGACGACGAGGTCGCTGCCGAGGTGCACTGATGGTCGCGGCTCGGCCGCGAACGGACGGTGGCCGAGCCGCAATCCCACC